>JBBJNR010000011.1:0-54227 GCA_037719315.1 Daejeonella sp. | reverse complement strand
GCAAGCCAGCATAATACTACTTACCTCACGCAGAGAACTGCTTCCGCTGAGTGTAAGATCATGGTAACTAAATGATCGTACCAGCATCAGCAATTACTTCTGCCATTTCAAGGGCATTTTCCTTAAGGTTTTCTATCGTGTTAGTTAGTACTTCAGCTAAACACTGGTTGTCCCCTTTATCGGCATGGAATGCCTGGATATGGGTAATAACATGATGGGCTGTATCGACGCTTACCTGTCCCAGGTAAGTTTAGTTTGGTAACCTTGCCTGGTTTGTAAGACATTCGGGCATCAGGATCTGCGGGACTGACATGAGTTTTGTTCGTACGTTTGGCTGGCTTGTCCGCCACCTGTTTTTTTGCTGTTTTATTCTTTTTCAGCGTATTTTCAGCATTAGGAGTATTCCGTTCGTCTTTATTGGATTCCAGTTCCCTGCTATAAGTGGCGGCATCTTCCAGAATTTCACGACTGACCATGCTGGACATGGCTGCATTGGATTTGACAAATACGCTATCGATAGACTACCGTTTACCTGATACCAGGCCTTTATCTATGCATTGTTTCAAGACTATTTTAAACAGGGTGACGATCTGTTCTTCCCCGAAAAGCTGTCGTGTACGGCTAAGGGTAGAGTGCCAGGGAAGTTCTTCATCTAAATCATACCCAATAAAGTAAAGTATATCCATACGCATCCGTGAGGCGTAATGATCCGCATGTCACTATTCAGGTTTTCCAAATAACCTACCAGATTAAGTTTTATAAAACTATGGGATCTATACTTTTCTGACCTTCACTTCCATAATTCTTAGAAGTCGAAGTATATAAAAAATTGAAGTCGAGTATGTTTTTAAGCTGTTTGTAAAAATTGTCTTGAGGAACATGGTCCGAGAGTTGGAACCGAATGAACAGATTTTCCAGATAGTCTTTTTTCCCTGCATGATCTAATTTAATCAAAACATGCAGGGTTAAAAGTCATCTGTTTTCAACAGATGTTAGTTGTGCAAGGGTCACTATCGGGTGACCTTTTTTAAGCTTCTATGTTAGTAGACCGTGCTTCCAGTTGTCATGGCACTTAATGTACCGTCAGGAACAACTTTTACATAATACCAACCACTAAATCTATCCTCTAACACTGTAGAGGAACTAATTGGTCTTTTTTGACCACTATCAATATAGTAGACCGTCGTTTCATTCTGCTCCTTTATTGTAGTGCCATTTCTAGGAGTACCCTCCGGAATATAGCCAAGGGTGCCATTTGGCACGATATGAACATCTGTCCAGCCGCCATAGAGCGTATTTAAAACGGTTTCTGATGGTATAGCAAACTTAGCTCCTCCATATATGATATAAACCGTTGTACTGCTCTCTTCATATAGTTTAGTTCCGTCTCTTGGTATATGTGGTACGTTATTAAGATATTAGGACCCTGCGTAAGTTATGCTGGTATTACCATAAAGGTTAGTTCTAACACCCTCGTTAGGAATTTCAAACTTAGCACCACCAAAAATCACATAATCGGGGAATGCGCCCGATTGCCTTACTACTGCACCATCTCCAAACTCTGACCCATAAACATAAACAAGAGCATTTACATCGTAGCCGTTAAACGGCCTATCAACGCCGGTCCCTATACAGGCGAGCATCCATGATCCAGGGTCACCACCAGTTGGAGTATTAGGGATATGATTTGCACCCAAACTTCCCGTTCCTTCGTTCGCACCAGTCGCCGAGCAACCACTAAAAGTCTTATCCATGTAATCAGTGTGTCTAAAACCGAGACAATGTCCTAATTCATGCGCAATGACAGATGTTGCCATTATTGGGTGATCGTAACTGTTAAAATAAAATGTATTAAGAGTAATAGAGGTTCCGGGGTTTCCACTTGATGGCCAACTTCCTACCGCAATAGGTGCAGTACTACCTGCACTGAGGCTAGTGATGCTTATATCAGCGCCCACAGAACTAGTTACCCTTTCAAAATTGAAATTCAAATTCATATTGTCGTATCGTGCAAGTGCCGCATCACATGCATTTTGCAAATATGCATCAAACCCAGACTCAATATAGATTGTGATTGTTCTAGGTGGAGATGCAGTAACCGTATAATTAATTTTGTACTGTTGGAGTTTAGGAACGTCGGAGCTATTTAAGGGCTTAGTCATAGCCTTGATTTGTGACGCTGTCATGTAAATATCCCCTTCTACTAGATAACCATCTTTAAATACTGACAGACCAAACTCTGTTTCAAATCCAATTTCTTTTAATTTTTGAATAATTTCCCGGGGAACGGCATTTACGCCATCGGTGCCGGAGCCAACTTTAGGATTGATATCCAGTTTACTACAGCTACCCAGTATGATTAGAATGATAATAACCATACTGTAACGTACAGAAACGTAGCTTCGCATTTGATTTTTTAAAGTTTTCATTGTGAAATTTGTTTTCATAATCATTTTTCATTAATAGGCTAAGGTTATAAAATCGAAAATTGTGTACTAAAATCCTGTTTCCATCTAATCCCAAAACAGGTAGGATTTTCAAATCCCCTTCCTGTTTGTTTATGTTCGCCTAAGTTATATGTCTTAAAACAAGATATACTGTTACCAAAAAAGCGGATAGAATATATCTGTATAGAAAATTACCCCCTAAGAATCATCATCAAAAGTCCGCTATATTCAATCGAATATAATATGATTAATTCATATTTCCAAATATTTATCTTAAAGAGAATTTAGGTTTCTTTAAAAAACATATTTGCAGACTTTATTAGCATACTTTTTAATCGAATAAAATTTAATAGCTGATTTACAATACGTTAGTCTGAATTGTCAAAAAGAATAGTCAGAATTCAGTGACTATTTTCGATTGAAAAAGTCAAATCAATATTTGGCGTCAGATATTAGGATTTGATCTCTCAAATTCTCTTACGATCCCAACGAAAATGACATAAAATACTGATTAACAAATATTTAATACATTTATACAACAAAGATGTTGCATTGCGTTGCATCTTTCTAAAAAATTATTTTTCCTTTTATTTTGTGCAACTTCCTGAATCACCTTCACGGTGTTCTAATAGAGATCCATTCTCTCCGCCTTCGCCCGCCATAGCTTTAAAGCGAAGGCGGGCTTTTTATTTAATTTCATTGAATTAGGCTATTGACTAATAATCATTTTGTACGTAAAAGGTGGTTTGGCTATCATCCGTCCCATCAGGTTCTCGAATATCCCTTCTTTCATTTTATGTCTGTTAAAACGGTAGGTATACTCATCAATGTAGGCCTGTAAATAAGTTACGGAGTGGTGCATTCCTCTTAGCCAAGCTTTGAACATCATTATAGTCCGGTGCAATTGAGGGAAGTTTTTCCCTTTTTTCTCCGATTTTTCACGGGTTATATTGGGGAAATCTTTTTCCAATCCCTTATATCCTGCCCATCTATCTGTACGTATATAGGCCTGCGGATGAATATTATCGATCATAAATGGTTTGAGATTCTTCTTATGAGCGGTCTCAATTACTTTTCCATACATGCGGGAAACACCCTTTCCTCTTGCCTGAGATGGGATTACGGCCTGCACCCTTCAAAATTTCTCTAAACAAACCAATGGTAGAGGAATCGACAATCTTTAAATCCTTTACCGGACGTGATCGGGGGCTGCAGTCCGATAAAAAATGGTTGTGCGGATGATAAATTGATTGATAAATAGCGTCAAATACACTACTGGAACGTTTCTTATTTGCATCGGACAACGTACTGCGTTTTGGAAAGCGAGATAAGCCCAGATGATTGATTTTATCTTCGCAAGCCAGCATAATACTACTTACCTCACGCAGAGAACTGCTTCCGCTGAGTGTAGCAAAGATCATTGTAACTAAATGATCATAGGTCTTAAAGCGTTTATAATACCGGTCGCTTTGATGCTTTTTTGCTGTCCGGGAAATTAATGCTGAAGAAATGAATTTTAATACCTGACTGATTATCGGCTGTCCGCTAAAGTTTTTAGATTTGTTCATGCTTGAAAGTGTCGTAACTCTAAAGTATGAACAAACGGGGTGACTTCGGTTGCCTCGTTTTATTTTAATCGGACACTACTGTTATTAAATATAATAAGTCAGCCTAGGGTATGTTTATTTTTCCGATAATTTATTTATCATTATTTGTTATTGCAGTCAGCGAGATATTAAAAGGAAATAAACAGGCCTTTCTTCTGTTTCTGATCTTCGGTTTGCCAATATACGTTACTACGCTGTCTTTAGTATACTCTACCGGGTTTACTGATAGTATGACCTTTGTTCAATCGACAAAAGAGTTCATTATCCTCCTTGTATTTATAATTTGCATCTGGAATTTGAAAGTAAAGGTCAATCTTCATCTGATTGATTATCTTGTTATCATATTTTTTTTTTACACACTGATGTATGTGCTCCTCCCAATTGGCGAGCATGATGTGATCAACCGGATGGTGGCTTTCAAAAGCACCTCATTCTTCGGCATCGTCTATTCTGTCGGACGTTTGTTTAACCCCCGTGAAATCTATATAAACAAATATTTTCACTATATCCTTCTATTAACCATCGCTGCCGGGCTTGTTTTGCTTGTTGAGATAATTACAGATCAGCATCTCCAACATTATACAGGATACGCGGATTACAATGTTAATTTTTTGAATTTTGAAGCTTCTGGGAATGAAGGCTTAACCTTTACTTTTGAAACTGAAAATGGATTTAAACGCTTTGCAAGCTTTTTCGCAAATCCACTGGAGTATGCTGCCGCAACCTTATTATCACTCGCTGTGATTGCGGGCTTATATACCCGGGATGATCATAAATTCATACCCGACGGTTTCGGGAGAACTGCCCTAGTATTTACTATTGTCGCTATTATATTTACCATTTCCCGGGCAGCGTTTGTGAGCTATTTTTTCATGATCTACATGTATGCACTGCGTACCAATAAGAAAATTATTATCTATGGTGTAAATGCGGCCATTTTAGCGGCAATTCTTTTTATCTTCTTTGTGACTAAGAATGAAGACATGGTACGATTTGTTATGAATACCATTAAATTCACAGATTCATCCAGCGTAGGGCATCTCTTAGACTGGCTTGAGGGTATTGCAGCAATAAGCGAAGAACCTTTAGGTATGGGATTAGGTGCCTCGGGTAGGATAGCCGTTACCCTGGGTACAAATACCGGAGGGCATAACCAGTTCTTGATCGTGGGCGTTCAGACAGGGATTATCGCCATGGGATTATACATAGCTATTTATATTGGTTTGGTAACAACAACCTGGCGATGGCTTTACCGCCTGAAAGGAAAGGCCAAAAAAGTTTGCATCACTCTCCTCCTGATTAAAATTGGTATGTTCATTCCTTTATTTACTTCTGAAATAGAAACATCTGCCTATATCTCTTACATCACCTGGTTTCTTTCCGGCTTATTTATAAGCATCATCGCACATGAAAAAAAGGTTTCCGAAAGTGCTAAGCAAAAGAACATATCGATCTAAAGATCACTGCAACTTTCATGCTAAAGCTTTGTCAATCGCTTGGATCACCATTTCAGGCCCCAGTTGATATAAGCATCTTGCATATCCCTCAACCTCCTGATCGCAGGTTAAGTGGAGAAACTGGTTACATACACAGGTATTGGATTCCACTACAGTTGCATGCGGGGAATAGGGCCGGAATTCAACTGATCTTGTTGATCCGAATATCGCAATAATGGGGACATCGAAACATGCAGCAAGATGTAATACGCCTGTGTCAACTCCAACAACTATGGATGATATAGAAACCATAGCTGCCAGTTCCCTGACATTAGTTTTACCTGCAAACGAAAATACCCCCTCCTCAAACCCTCTGACCAGATTTTCAGCATAAGTCTGATCTGCAGTGGTTCCTACAACCAGTACCGTAAAATCTTTGCGTCTGAAGTGCCTGATCACTTCCTCAAAATAGGCAGACGGCCAGGATTTAACGTCCCGCGAAGAATATGGCGCAATGACGGCCAATTTTCCCGGCAAAGGGCTATTTATCCCCGTTTCAATAATAGTTTTAACATCAGAAATCTCTTGGCTACCCAGATAAATTTGAGGGCGAACCGGTTCTTCTAAATTTCCAAAAAATTTGAGGACATCCAGTGATCTTTCTACTTCATGCTTCGAAACGTCATAATCAGAAATATGATGAAGCAGGCTGCTTTTACCGCTCCTGGAATTGCTCATCCTGAAGCGCGTACCTGTTAATACGCCAAACAAAAAGATAAACCGCAAATCTCCCCGAAAATCTACAACTACATCAATATTCTCGCTGCGTAATTTTAAAATGATCGCTTTAAGTTCTTTGATTTTGGGCCATGAAAAACGTTCCCTTATTCTCTGCTGTCCCCAGGGCCAGTTAAATACCCAAACTTCATCAATCCTGGGATCTTGCTGGTACAGCTGTCTACCAGCTTCGTTTGTAAGCAAAAGTATCTTCGCTTCCGGAAACCGTGCCCTGATCAAAGAAAAAGAAGGTGATGTCATTACCACGTCCCCAATATGATCAAGCCGCAGTAGCAGGATCTTTTCAGGTTCGATATCATTGAGATTAACTGCCTTACGAAATGATCTCGCAGGCAGCGAGATAAGCTCAATAATTACATTAACTATAGATAAAGCAAACTTTTTCTTTTTATTGTGTATAAACATTAGTGATTATGTTTTGGGCAGAGATCTCCTGATATGAAACATTAGCTCCCCGGCAGAATGTTGCCAGGTAAAAATTTTAACACGCTCATATGCGGCTATTATCAGTCGCCCCCTTAGTTGGAGGTCAAACACCAATTGTTCCACCTTTGCAGCAATATCATTAATATTATAAGGATCAACCAGCAAAGCGGCGTCCCCCGCAATCTCTGGCATAGAGCATATATCTGATGTTAACACAGGAACGCCGCTCACAAAACCTTCAATAATAGGAAGGCCAAATCCTTCATATAAGGAAGGAAAAGCGATGATAACTGCACTTTTATAAAATACCGGCAGATCTGAGTCGGGGACAAACCCGCATAAAACTACTTCATTGCTCAGCTGTAAATGATTGATAAGATCATTTATCTGCTTATTACGATCTGAATGAACGCCCGAAGAAGGCTTACCCACAATGGCCAGTTTAATTTTCGAGCCCCTGGAGCCGGAACTTTTCCTGAACAGGGCAAAAGCCCGGATCAAGCGTTCTATATTCTTTCGGGCTTCAAAAGTACCCACGAACAATATATATTCATGTGCAGTCAATCCATCGGTAAGGATTTTATTCCCTGAAGATCCTGTTTTAGTTTCCGCAAAACAGCGATCAACACCATTGTATACAACATGAACTTTAGAATCCTCAAGGCGCATCAGACCGACTATTTGTTTTTTTGAAAACTCTGACACAGTAAAGATCAGGTCGGCCCTTCTAACTGCATATTCGATAAATGGGATATAATAGCAATAAAACCACAAGGGACTGATAAATTCTTTCTGCGCCCTGATGTGCGCATCATGGGCTATTACCCCACGCTTACAATGTGTAAAGACGGGAGTGTAGAACTCCGGGGATAATAAAAAATCCACTTTCCTGAACAGGCAAAGAATGGGCAAATGGATTTGAACCCAAAAAAAACGTACCAGGTGTGCGTAAAATTTAGAAAAAATGCCCTCACCCGGAAGCAGTGAATAAGAAGGCTTCAATTCCAGAAGTTCTATCTCTAAATCCTTCCCAAGCTGATCCAATATATTAAGAGTGACCCTCTTCGTACCTGCATGTTCTAAAAGAAGATGATGCGTATCTACAGCAAGTTTCATGATATTTCATTTGTTATGCAATCATAATAATCCGCAGATCCGGCCCGTCTTCTTCATTATTGGTGCGCACAAAAGTACTGTTTTCGGGAAGGCTGTAAAAATTAAAATTGAATGAATATCATTAGCTTTATCCATCGGAACAATGAATATCTGAATTTCAAATAGTTCTACGATAAATGGATATTAATTTCCCGAAATCAGAGCCCCACTTACCCTTTAAATATTGCACACAGATCTGCAGCAGTATAATTAAAATTATAAAAGGTAAAGAGCCGGGATACCATTTTTTATAATAGTACAACTTGCTTCGTAAGATCATCTCGAATTTAGAATAGTTAAACCTTTTTCCTACGGCACCGCCCTCAAGATGGATAATTCTTGCCTCAGGAAGTATGTGCGATTGGTAACCCGCTTTTTTAAAACGCAAGAAGAGGTCTGTTTCCTCATAATACATGAAATAATTTTCATCAAAGCCCCCTGTTAAATTAAAAATGCGGGCCCTGATAAAGGAGTCGGCTCCCACAATATAAGGTACCGGACGTATCTTCTTGTCGGGAACTTTACATGAAATAGCAATATTCTTTCTGTAGTAGCCGTTTAGTAAAAAACTTAGTCCAAGTCCAATATTGCAAAGCTCAAGCAATATGCCCGGAAAATTACCATAGGAGTCATTGGGACTTTGGTCTGCCCTCAATAAATTACCTCCACAGGCAACAAAATTGGGCTCAGACCTCTCCAGATAATCGTAAAACAAGCTGAGGGCATCGTTTAGAAGCAGTGTATCCGGATTCAAAAAAAACAGGTACCTCCCCAGGGCTTCTTTCGCAGCCAAATTATTTGCCGTGGCAAATCCGGCATTCGAATCAGAAAAGATGAGTCTTACATTTTTCAGCGCTTTCCGCGACACCCATTCTTTCAGCATACTTATTTCATTATCCCCGGAGGCATTGTCAACGATAATGATCTCAAAAGGGACCGTGGTACAATGCTCTTCCAGTGATTGAATGGAATCCATGAGTAAATGAAAAGTATGGTAATTCACATATATCACGGAAACCAAAGGTTCTTGTGATATATTACGGAGAAGCTGATAATCAGTGTTGGTTGTCAATTTGATTCTTATGCAGGATGTCGACGATAAATTTAGGGTTTTAACCGCAATAATTGTTACCTGTTACCCGGCTGGGTTGGTCTATACGCCTATCCTGATAAACAGATAACGGATAACTGGCAACAGGCATCTAGCAACTGACCAATTACTTTAATTTTACTTGTACACCCATACTTGTACACCCATATTAAATTATTATGTTTGCATGCAATTAGAAGGATGTTACAAGAGGAAAAGCTTAAAGAATTTACTCTGGGAATGTTACGATAAGATATTAAAGAATATAAGAGAATTCAGAGCATCTAAGCGCAATTTTTTCTTCAAAAATTACAGCTCCTGAATATTAACATAGTCTATGACCAGACCTTATCTTATTTACCGATCTGTCCGCTACCTGATTGATATCCCCATTTTATTTATCGCATTCTGGATCGTTTCCTCTTATTTTCCGGGTTCTTTCGCATCGGTTGACCGTATAAATTACACCTTCATGCTCTTTTCCGTGGTAGCTTGGTACAGCTGTGCCCAGGTATCCCATTTATATACAGATCTGCGCACCAATAAATTCTCTCAGGAGATAACCTATATCATTTTTACGATCTTTTTATTTTCTATCCTGCTCACTTCTTTGTTATTCTTCGTGAACAAGGTATTTGATTATACAAACAACTTTTTAGCCTCTTATTTTTTATGCATTTTTTTTCTGGTCACCTTATTTAAGTACATCATCCGGAAATACCTGCATAGCATCGTTTATAAGGGAAAATTACTTAATCATATCCTGCTGATCGGCTCAACACCCGCAGCAAAAGATTTTTACGATACAATTAACTATCATTATTACTACGGCTATAAGTGCATCGGCTTCCTGGATAACGACAACACCAAGCTAAATGGTTGTAAATATTTAGGCAGGGTCGATAACCTTTCAGAAGTCTTATCTGAAAATCATATAGACGAGGTCATCATGGCCCTTCCAAACTCACAGCACGATATAATCAAATCAAGCATTGAGACCTGCGATTACCATGCAAAAAGGATCCGTATTATCCCCGATCTTTACCTCTACACATCAAGTAATATACAGATCAATACCATCGGGCTCCTACCGGTAATTAACCTCCGCTCATTACCGCTTGATAAGGTAGAGAACAAAGTATTGAAGCGGGTTTTTGACGTGTTATTTTCAATTACTTTCTTCGTTACGATCGGCTGGTTTATGATGGCGCTGGTCGCGCTGTTTATTAAGTTAACAAGCAAAGGCAAGGTGTTTTTTAAGCAGGAGCGCTGGGGTTTAAATAATCAGAAGATCGTCTGCTATAAGTTCAGGACGATGTATTCCGGCAGCCCCGAAACCGACATGAACGGCGAGTTTATGCAGGCGACGAAAAACGATGAACGCATCACTCCTTTAGGACGGTTCTTACGCGAATGGAATATTGATGAATTCCCGCAGTTCTGGAATGTATTGCTTGGGAATATGTCGGTAGTAGGCCCACGGCCGCATGTAACCCCATTAAACCTGGCATCGGTAGAGTCTGTAGACCGATACCTGCTCAGGCACCTCGTTAAGCCGGGGATCACGGGATGGGCGCAGGTGAATGGGTCGCGGGGCGAAACCAGCCAGCCGGGCGCGATGCAGCGAAGGGTAAACTACGATCTATATTATATACATAAATGGACTTTCTGGCTCGATTGCCAGATAATTTTACAGACTATCATCAACATTATAAAAGGCGATGACCATGCATATTAAAATAAAGCGGATAGTTTTTCCATTCGCCTTTCATATCTTTTTCCTGTTTTTCTTAACCGGTTTTAATTCGTTGGTACAGGCCCAGGTGGTATGGCAGGATCCGGTTTCTGAAGTGTATAATTTTCTTGCACGTCAGGCAAGTAAGGGAAATATTGAATTCGACGACCTGATCCAGCCTATCCCCCGGAAAGAGATCGCAAGGCATTTGCAGTTCCTACAGGATTCGGTAATGACCTTAACAAAAACAGAAAATGCCGAGCTCAATTTCTACCTGAAAGAGTTCTCTGAATTCAGAACCGATTTTCCGGACAGCTTACGCTTTCTTAAATCAGATGCTGCAGGCCGGTGGAGGTTCCTTTCCGTCAGGGATAAGGGTTTTCTGCTGCAGGCTGAACCGGTTTTTTCGCTGGGAACAGAACAGGGCCAGGGAAAATCCGTCTTAAAAGCCAGCAATGGATTTTCTGTGTGGGGGCATGCCGGCAACCGTTTTTCCTTCCAGGCATATTTTGAGGATATTACAGAATCGGGAAGCGGGATTGACAGCACCCGCTATTTTACTCCTAAAGAAGGCATTGTAAGAACGGTTACCCTGAACCAAACTTCGATAAATTACAGCCGATTCAAAGGTAATATCACCTATGCATGGAATAATGGGTCCATCAGTGCTGGTAAAGATAACCTGCTCTGGGGCTATGGAGAAACGGGACGTATCATACTGTCAGATAAGGCACCATCCTATCCGCAGGTTCGGTTCGATTACCGCCCGCTGAAATGGCTCCAGTTTAATTATACTCACGCATGGTTACATTCCGGGCTCATTGATTCAGCCAGAAGCTATCCGAAAGCAAATGCAGTATACGGTAATGACAGGGAATTCTATATCCCAAAATTCCTTGCCACGCACAGCTTAAACTTTTATCCTCTCAAAGGGCTTTCATTCAGTCTGGGAGAGTCAATGGTATACAGCGATCAGCTAAAAGCCGCTTACCTCATTCCCATCATGTTCTTTAAAGCATATGATCAGTATGAAAGTAAGTATGACGTTCCTACAGGCTCAAACGGCCAGTTTTTTCTTCAGGCAAGTTCCAGGAACCATATTCCCCGGACGCATTTGTATACAAGTCTGTTTATTGATGAGATCCGCATGACCCAGATATTCAACAAAGCGAAAAGCAGGAATCAGGTGGGTTTTACGCTTGGCGCCTCTGTTGAGGATGTAGTGCTTCCATACCTGACCATCGGATTTGAATATACGCGTGTTAATCCGTTTGTATACCAGAATTTGATCCCTGCTCAGAATTATACGAGCCAGAATTATGGCCTGGGCGATTGGATTGGACAAAATGCCGACCGTTTAAGCGGATGGGCGAAATATAACCCTGCTCCCAGGCTGACAACCCGGATCCAGCTGGATATCCTGCGTAAGGGCGAGGATGGCAGCATCAACGACCAGTATTACGCGGAACCCCAGCCTCCATTTCTCAGCGGAAGCTTCGACACGCAGAAACAAGTTCTTCTGGAAGCCAAATATCAATTGCTTAACCAACTCACGATTAGCGGCTCATACTTCCGGCTCAGCGGGATCGTTCGCCCCGCACTCCAGCCTTCTGCACGGCCACAGGAGTTTAGGATTGGGTTCTTTTATGGATTGTAAGGAACCTCACCCCCAACAGAATTTGAATAAGAATAAATTTAAATTTGGAGTATGACCCCTCAGCCCTGCGGACAGCTCCACTTGAAAAAATGGGAGCAAAATCCAGTAAATAAAAAACTATTCACGTGCTTACAGCGTTTAGTTTCCCCTTCCTTTTCTTCAAGGAGGGGGCAGGGGGAGGTTCCTTCGCTGACCTACAAAAACCCCTACCCCTTATACTTTAAATATTTATATTTGCACCTGTCAAATTTTACTATAAACCTTCATGCGTAATAAATTCATTCTCTCTTTAGTATTCATTATTCAGGTCATTACATTCCTGGATGCCAGGGCACAGGCTGTTTCTATGGATAACCTGCAGAATGTCAGGGTAAGCCAGCTTTCTGATGCTCAGATCACTGAAGCCTGGAAAAAAATGCAGCAAAGGGGTATCCCCGAACAGGAAGCCTATAAAATGATGCAGCAAAGGGGCATGGACCCTAACGAAGTAGACCTGTTCAAGCAAAGGGTTGCCTTACTTGGATTGAACAGCTCCCGAGTAAAAAACAGCAGCGTAGCCAAAAAACCTGATATTGACTTCCGCAGAGATACCGTCGAGATAGTGAGTAAGCCCACCCCGGTGCCACCGGCGCCCGCAGTAGCAGACAAACCAGCGCTGCCCATTTATGGAACCGAATTCTTTAACCAGACCAATATAAATTTTAAACCCGACTTCAATATAGCGACCCCGAAAGGATATGTTCTCGGCCCCGGCGATGAACTGATCATTTTGGTCACCGGGTTAAATGAGAGCAGCGTGCGGTCCAGGATCAGTCCTGAAGGGAATCTTCAGATACCTTATGCAGGTATCGTTTATTTAAACGGCTTTACGATTGAGCAGGCCACAAGCCTGATCAGGAATAAGATGAACAGGGTATATCCCGCTTTAGGCACGGGGCAATCCCAGCTGACCGTTAACCTGGGCAATACCCGGTCCATCAAGATCACCCTGCTGGGTGAAGTGAAGACCCCCGGCTCTTATACCATATCATCGTTATCTACCTTATTTAATGCATTGTATCATTCAGGTGGACCAACTGTTAACGGAACCCTCCGGAATATTGAGATCATCCGGAATAACAGGGTCTACAGGACGGTGGACTTTTATACTTTCCTGCAGCAGGGCCTGCTGGACGGAAATATCCGGCTTGAAGACCAGGATGTGATCAATTTCCCAGTTTACCGCAAGCGCGTAGCAATTCGCGGTGAGGTAAAACGCCCGGCTATTTATGAGCTCCGCGAAGATGAGCAGCTGGATGACCTGATCCGATATGCCGGCGGCTATACCGATATCGCATACCGCAGTTTAGCAAAAGTCGACCAGATCAATGAGCTGGAACGGGAGGTAAAGGATGTACCGGCCAACCTCTTCAGTGATTTTACACCGCGTAACGGCGACCAGGTAGAGATAGGCTCAATACAGAACAGGTATGCAAACCGGGTTGTTCTCGAAGGGGCAGTTAACCGTCCCGGCGTTTATGAACTTAGCGCAGGATTAAGCTTATCAGCATTGTTGCAGAAAGCAGAGGGCCTGAAGCAGGAAGCTTATTTAGAACGTGCTTATATTAAACGTACGCTGCCGAACCTGGAGAAAGAATTTATTTCGTTTAATCCATCTGAGATCGTCAACGGAAGCAAAGATATCCCTTTGCTAAGGGAGGATTCTGTTATGATCCAGGACCGCGCTGATTTTATCACAGACCAGTATGTAACGATAAACGGCAACGTTAGAAACCCAGGAACCATGGTGTACCGAAGGGGAATGAAGCTTGCCGATGTCATTGCTATGGCAGGAGGCTTAACTGAGCAGGCTGCAGGCCATCATATTGAAGTTTCACGGATTATCCAGAACAATGCAGATAGCGTGGCTAACCAACTGGTCCAAACGTTTACTGTTAATATAGATAATACCACGGATAATGGCCAAAACCTGGAACTTCAGGCTCTTGATTACATTAATGTGCCGCGACTGGTAAATTTCAGGCCTTTAGGCAATATCAGTGTGAAAGGCGAGGTTTTATTTCCTGGCGACTACGCGGTACAAAAGAGGGATGAAACTGCCCTAAACTTTATACAAAGAGCTGGCGGGCTCAGTCCTTATGGCTCTTTAGAAAATGCCCAAATCTATCGAAACAGTATCAGGGTAGATCTCGACCTTACTAATAGCAGTTCGGATCCGGCCATCCGAAAAAGCATGATTCTGCTCCCTGGCGACAGCATTTTTATTCCGAGGATCATCTCGTTCGTACAAGTTTCAGGAGCTGTCAATAACCCTCAGTATGTCAGCTACCAGGGGCGTAGATTCAAATATTATATCAATGCGGCAGGCGGCACTATTGAAACTGCGCGGCTTAAAGGGGCTTATGTTCAGTATCCAAATGGCCTGAATAAGCCCGTAAGAAACTTCCTGTTGTTCCGCAACTACCCTTCGGTGAAACCCGGAAGCTTCATCGTAGTGCCCGAGAAAAACCCGGATTTGAAATTCAAGTTAGGCTTTGCAGAAATTTCGGGTATTACGTCAGCTGTTACAGCGCTCATCGGTTTAATAGCTATCTTAAACAAGTAATATGAGCCAGGAACCAAGCATATACCCCAGCGAACCAGAATTTTCTTTTAAAAAGATCATCGCTGACCGCAAAAAGGACGTTAAATACCTCCTTAAATTTAAGGTGCGATTTATAATTGCGATCGTTGTTGGGATATTGGGCGGCGCTGCTGCTGCCTCGTATTGGCCTGTAACATATACATCCAGATTAACTTTTATTATAGAGGACTCCGAGGCTAGCGGAGGGTCACTTTTAGCCGGCTTAGCCGGACAATTTGGATTTGATATGGGGGGAATGATGGGAGGAACAAGTGGCGTACTGGCGGGTGAAAATGTAATGGCCTTGCTTAAAAGCGAGAACATGATCAAAAAAACGCTTCTGACTCCTTTTCCGGGGAAAAAAAATTATTCATTGGCCGATAAATACGCTGACTCTTATAAATTAAAAACAAAATGGGAGAAGCATACTAAGAGTACGAGCCCGGTTATGTTTCCTGTTAATCAAGATTCCTATAACCGTCTTCAGGATAGCCTGCTACAGGATATGGTCTTGAGTATTTCCGAGAAGGACTTAACTATAGGAAAGCCTGATAAAAAGCTGGGTTTCTTTGAGCTGGGTGTGACAACCCGGGATGAAAAGCTATCTCAGCTATTCAGCCTGCGTATTATTGAGAAAGCAACAGACTTCTATCTCTATACGAAGACCAAAGCACAGCGTATCAATGTAGAGCGTTTACAGACCCGGGCAGACAGTATCGGCAGGCTTCTTAACCGGAAGACCTATTCAACATCTGCCGCAAACCGTATTCTGCTGGATGCCAATCCAGCCTATCCCACAGCTAATGTTGGTGTGGAACTTCAGCAAAGGGATAAGATGGTATTGCAAACTATCTATGGAGAGATCATTAAAAACCTGGAGATCAGCAGGACCTTGCTGATACAGGAAACCCCTACCTTTCAGACTGTGGACTCTCCCGAACTTCCGCTAAAGAAAAACCAGCTTAAATATCCAAAGGGTATCGTTCTGGGCATCATACTTGCGGTGGTAATGTATAGTTTGTATTTGTTAACTTTTAAGAAGACTGGTGAATAATAAATATTGTCAGTCCCTAACCAGCTCGAAATGTAGCTAGGATTAGGACGAAAGCCATGTTTCAAAACCGGTAAGTTAGTCCCAGTTCGCCGTGGAAATTGAAGACGTGATTCTCCGGAATGTAATAGGAATTCGGATCAAAATTCCCGTACCTCCATTGGTAATTCAATGAATTTATCAGTTTCAGTCGGGTATTAAACAAAAAGTTTTTATAATTCCAGGTACCATGCCCGGTAATAGTCAGGTCGACCCACTTTCTGCTCATTCCATCCACATCATTTATGACAGCATAGTAATAATCATCATCATGCACATACCGGTCAAATTGAATACCCACACTTTTAATTCCTTTCACCCAGCTTAAATCCAAGGTTTGGAGGTTGCCCCCGGGGCCTATACCGGCGCCCAACACCTCCCCTTTATGTGTGTAGCCCTGTAAAACCTGGCTATGCTCGTACCAGGATCCTGAATTCCGGACGAGACGGTCAATAGATTGCGACATCTGCGTTATTTCTGCATTCAGGCGGATGTACTCACCTTCACGATGGGGCAAGCCTGTTAACTTACTCAAACCGAAAATATATGCCCTGGAATGTTCAGGAGACCCTATAAAATCCCGTGTATTGTAGGCATTATCATTGGCCCCGTATTCCACGTAAACTTCGGCATGAGCTTTAGTGAATATCCAGCGGGCAAAAACGGAAGTCAGCTGGTCCCGGCCAAAAGGCTCTTCAAACACATTCCTGTTTACCTTCTGAAAAGGCGTAAAAAGGGGGATATAGTCGCCTATTTTTTTTATGTCTTTACGATAAGCCTGGAAAACACGGTTTAAGCCTAGAAATAATCCGGGTACCCACTTGGGCTGATAGCTAATGGCAAAAGCAGATAAATACCGCCAGTCTGAATATTTTGGGTCATCGTTCAAGCTGTTATAGTCTGATCCTTCCAGTTTCCCTGCCAGCACCTGCAATTCCAGTGAACCAACAGGCGTTCGCAATGGCCTGATGGTATTCAGCGTCAGGTGCTTAAATCCCTGACTATTATTACTCATCAGCAGCGAATTTTGTCTGCCCGGCCCCCACCACAGATTTTCATTGCTGAGACCCAGAGACATCGCTCCAAAATTTAGGCGAATACTGCTCTGGCCCCATGTGGCTTTACTGTAAACCCCGTTTCCAAAGCGTACCGGCAAGTCGGGCGTGCCTCCATAAATATCCAGAACCTCATAATCCTGGTTCTGTGCAAAAACATATTCCGGCTGAAGCTGAATGCTAAGCGGTCCCAGCTTGGCGAAAAAACCGCCGCTAAGTATTGTCTGGTAGCCCCTGGAAGGGATCATGGCCCCGTCATTCCAGCCATACGGACTTACATCATTGTATTGCTGCTGCCAGCTAACTGGTAATAGCTGCAGCGCCAGCTGACCATCAGACGACTGATAACGTCCTTTAAAACGTAACCCGCTGCTTTTTTCCAAGCTGGTGTCAGGGTCAAAGACGTCCTGAAGCCCGAACGATGCTGAAGGGAATAAAGGGCGGATAGTAAATGAAATAGTAGAATCGAGCTCTCCTAACAATTGCTTCTGCCGGTAATAATCAGCCAGTACCGGGGTTCCCACCGGCAGCGATTGCGCCTTCAACTGGCAGCTCAGTATCATACATAGAAAGAATGACTTCAGGACAATAACAATTTGCTTCATCTATTAAGTTTAAATCCAACAACTCTAATTGTGTACCGTTAACCTATGGAGAATTAACTCCTGCTTTCTCAGGTTAGAATCGGTAGGAAAGCCCAATTTGCGACTGTATATTAAATGCGTCAATACCATTCACTACATAAGGATCTCCGGGGTTCTGCTTCAGGAACCATTTATAGTTAAAAGACTGTACCGCCTGCAAACGCGCATTGAATATAAAATTTTTATAATTCCATTCACCCCTGGCTGCCAGGCTAATATCCACCCAATGACGCCTCCAATCCTGACTCGGCTCAAAAGCATAATAATAGTAATCGTTATTATGAACATAGCGCTCCAATTGCAGACCAAGGGTCTTTAACCCTTTAACCCAACTGACATCCAGGGATTGCAAATTAGCGCCTGGTCCGATACCTGCCCCTAAAGGTTCACCCCTGTTCGTATAACCGTGGCGTATATAAGGATTGACATACCATGATTCCGCCCTGCGCACTGAATTCGCAGAAGTTTCCTGTAGCTGGGTAAGCTCCATACTGATCTGTAGATGTTCATCAGAACGCCCCTTAAAGGGCAAGAGTTTCCGGAGGCCGAAAATATAAGCCCTGCTGTCCTCAGGCATGGTGCCAAAATCCCTCAAATTACCCGACGGGTTGCTGAGCCCATATTCAAAATATATTTCCGCTTTTTCTTCCGGCCATAGCCATCGGAAAAACAAAGAACTAAGCTGATCACCCTTATTAAGGGGGTCATCAGATTTGATCTTCTTAAACGGGAAAAGCGAAGGAAAATAATCGCGTGCACTCACATCCTTGCTGTAAACCTGAGAGCTGCTGGTTAAGCCTAAAAATAATCCAGGTACCCACTTAGGCTGCCAGGTTAAGGCCAGACCTGATAAAAAACGCCAGTCATCGGGCTTTGGAAGATATATTGGAGTTCCAAAATATATGGGGTTAGGCTCCATCGGACCAAAGCCTGAGCCTTCGAGCCTGCCGATTATAAGTTGTCCTTCAAAAGATCCTATTACTGTTTTAACCGGCCTGGTGGTATTAAAAGTAAGATGCTTAAATCCTGGTGCGGTATTACTCATCAGTAAGGAATTCCGCGTGCCCGGGCCCCACCATAAATTTTCAGTAGAAATTCCGAATGAAAAGGGCTCAAAATTTACGCGGATGCTACTTTGCCCCCAGAAGCCCCGGGTATAGCTATTTTTTCCGAAGCGCTCGGGAAGGTCGGTGTAATTATAATAATCATAGTATAGCTTCCACCATAAAACATTATTTTCATCGGTAGGGAATCCTCTGAAAGAAGGGTTTTGGGCGAGTACCAATTCAGGCCTTAATTGAATACTCAGGGGGCCGTATTCTGCGTATATCCCACCGCTAATTACTGTTTGAAAGCCCCTTGCAGGTATTAAAGGTCCGTCATTCCACCCATAAGGATGATGGGAACTAAAGCGCAGCTGCCAGTCGGCTGGCAAGAGCTGAATACTCAATTTGCCGTTTTGGGTCTTCAGGACGCTATTGCTGTCTACTAAACTATAACCAATCCGCACACTGTCCGGGTACACCGAGACTCCTGACATTAAGGATGAAAAAGTTAGAGGCCGGATAGCAAAAGAGATAGTTGAATCACCCTGGCCCATCAGCTGAGCGCGGCGGTAATATTCCTCTAAAGCCACAGTTCCCACAGGAATAGATTGCGCCTGTGAACAAATAGCAGAGAAAAGAATAATTAGAAAAGTGAAGCCGGACTTAATACATTTCATTGAACATGCTTGTTTTTAATCACAATGGGTTTCCTCGAGGAAGCAGATTCGAAGGATTCATTAATTAAGCTTAATAACTTTAACTGTAATATTATCAAGCGCCCAGCTCTCTTCGCACACAGCGTCCTTAGAGTCCGTTTGTTTTAACATATCACTGCACTGAAGGCTAAATATCAAATCAGAATGCCTGATGGTCTTCACAATTTTATACAAGGAGGTTCCGCCCGCTTGCCCCGGATTCTTGCAAATTCCGGGCAGATCTATACGGGACGCTCCGCTCCCGGGTACATGTTTATTATTCAAATAATTTACCGGGTAGGACTGCGGAATACAGAGACCAGTTCTGCAATTCGAAAAAGTGGTATTTATGAAGGTCTCCCCGTTCACTTTCATCTCCCACAGGTCCGGTCCGTCCACACCCTGAGCATTCCCATCCCAGCTATCATGAATATACAAGTCAAAGGATACCTGTATCATATCATGAGCAGGCAAATCCCTAAGATCAAGAGTAAAGCTTCCGTTATTATATCTTCCCAAGGTTTTATTGTGCATAAAAGAAGTGATTATGCCACCTGATATAGCCCTTAGGTTGTCATTTTCAAAGTCATTTCTATAGACTTCCGTCAATTCTTGCGGGCCCTTGGCACAGGAACTTAGAAATAGAATAAAGATGGTAAGGTATCTCAAAATTGAATTATTTGAAGGGATTAGAAAATGGGGGATTGAGAGTTGAGAATGGAGAGTTGAAAATGGAAGTTGAAAGTCGAAAGTGAATTTCTATTTATATATACGAATTTTGTTCTTAGCTTGTATTTCTCCTGTCCTTATTATTCGCTCCTTGTTCATTATACTAATCCCGTTCAGTCCTGACTCTTGGTTCTTGGTTCTTGGCTCACTTTATCAGTTGCCAATTATACTTCCGTCTTCGCTTCCACCAACGCATTATCCAGCTCCTCATAAATAGAATTATTACTTTTAAACTCCGGAACGATTTCTTTCATTTTCACCACCACCTGCCGGTCTTTGTATTCACAGCTCAGATGGATCAGTTCTTTAATATGCTTAGAAATACTATGGAAATTATACTCCCTCACCTGGGCGACCATGATCTTTTCGTGATGGGTTGGGATCGTATTTTCCATATCGTTTAATAATTCCTCGTAAAGCTTCTCGCCCGGACGTAATCCGGAAAACTCGATCGCTATATCCTGATTAGGCAAAAGCCCCGACAAGCGGATCATTTTCTTGGCCAGTTCAATGATCTTAACCGACTTCCCCATATCGAAGATGAATATCTCGCCCCCCTCACCCATAGATCCCGCTTCCAGCACTAAGCGGCAAGCCTCCGGAATCGTCATAAAGTAACGGGTGATATCCGGGTGGGTAACCGTGATAGGCCCTCCTTTCTGGATCTGCGCCTGGAAACGCGGTATTACCGAGCCGCTGGAACCCAGCACATTTCCAAAACGGGTGGTTATAAAGCGGGTTTTCGCTTTCGAGGGGTCCTCATTCAAATGGCTCAGGCCATTGGTATAGGTCGTCGGTTCATTATACTTAAAAGAATTGTATAAGGATTGGACATAGATCTCCGCAATACGCTTGGAAGCGCCCATTACATTCGTGGGGTTAACCGCTTTATCTGTAGAGATCATCACGAATTTGTTCACCCCGTATTTCACAGAGAGATCTGCCACAACCTTGGTGCCCATTACATTGGTCCGCACCGCCTCGCCAGGGTTATGCTCCATCAGCGGAACATGCTTGTAGGCTGCTGCGTGGTATACATAATGCGGCTTAAAGGTCTGGAAAAGCAACTCCATGCGACAATTATCGCGTACATCCCCGATAAAGGAATGAAAATTATTATGGAGGTTATTCTCCTGCAGCTCCAACTGGAGCTCATGCAATGGCGTCTCACTCTGATCGTTCAGGATGATCATCTGAGGATTAAACAGGGCGACCTGTCTCACGATCTCCGAGCCTATCGAACCCGCAGCGCCCGTTACCAAAACACGCTTACCCTTGATCTGCTCCCCGATAATATCATTATGAATTTCTATCGGCTCGCGTTCCAGGAGATCTTCAATTTTAATGTTCTGGAGTTGGGTAGCCGTAGGCTGACCGTTGATCCAGTAGCGCACTGGCGGGAGGGTCAATACCTTAATGTGATTTTCCAGGCAGATGTCAACGATTTGGTTCTTACGGTCTGGCGGAATATTGTGCGTGGCAATGATCAGGTTATCGATCGTTTCCTGCCTAAGCAAGGCGGCAAAGTCACGGGTATGAAATATCTTGATCCCGTCTATGGCCTTTCCCGTTTTACGCTCATCATCATCGATAAAAGCAGCAAGCAGCATGTTCACCTTATTATCGTGGTCCAGCGTGCGTTTGGCGGCGATACCCGCTTCCCCTGCCCCGTAAATGATCACCTTGCGCTTATCCATCCTATAGTTCTTTACATACATAAAGAAATATTTGACCATCACGCGGTAAGTGATCAGTAAGAGAAAGCCGGTTAAGCCGTTGATGATCAGGATAACATTCGAAATATAGGCGGCATTATGAAAGCTGACCAGGATCAGGTTGACGAAAAAAAATAGTCCATTACTGATAATGATCGAAAAAAGGATCCGGAAAGAGTCCTGCGCGCTGGTGTACCGGATAATCCCTGCATAGGTCTTAATACTCAGGAAAACAAAGCTGTTTAGCACCGTGAATATCAAAATGTTCCGGCTCAGCTCGTTCATATCAATTTCTGAGATATTGAAATTATACTTGAGAAAGTAAGCGAAACAGAGAGAAAAGATGCAGACGATCAGGTCAAGGCAAAAGATGATCCAGCGGGGTACAATGTTAATGAGGTTAAACAAAGCTTTCTTCTTGGTTTGTCACAAATATAGTATAAATAGTGTTTTATTTGTTTGCAATAATTTTTAATATGGATTGAACGGCGAAGTTGGGAAGGTTGCTTTACCGTAGAGTAGAGTCGTCAGGAACCAGATCGTAAATATCTGTCCTCAATAATCATCCTGTGATGATTGACATGCCCTGCCAGGATATAAATAAGAGCCCGGGCACTTACAGCCTTCCCGTTTGATGTACCCAAACGGCTAATCTCATCTTCTGTGAAAGATCTCACCAAATACATATTTGCCTTGCGGACCACAGCAAATTCTTCAGCGAGACTTTCAATCGTCCGGTCTGCAAAATGCGCATTGGCTACATAATCGTTCTCTTCAAACCCAGGCAAGGGAGTTTGGTCAGCGCGGGCGATGCGCAATAAGCGATATGTCATGATCCTTTCGGTATCGATCACATGACCCACCAGTTCTTTGATCGTCCACTTGCCTTCTGCATACGCAAATGAGGCTTTATCTGCTGTAAAACCTTTCAGGAATGAAGGAAAAGAGTTTGCCTGATGTTCCAGTTCAGCAATAACCTGGTCGCTTACAGTATCGATGTATGTTTTATAGAATGGCGCGTACTCGCTAGGCTGGGGTCGGTTCATAGGTCATGTTACTTTTTAAAACAATGCGGAACGTGGTTCCCTTTCCAATCTCGGAATCTTTTACAAAAACATTTCCCTGGTGATAGTTTTCCACAATACGTTTGGTGAGTGAGAGTCCGAGCCCCCATCCCCTTTTTCTGGTGGTGTACCCGGGCTGAAAAACAGTATCAAACTTAAGCCTGGGAATGCCTGCTCCGGTATCCGTTATATCTATAAACACCTGTTCTTTAACCAGGTTTTCTTTAATGTCAAGTTTTATCTTGCCGGGAGCTTCAATGGCATTGACGGCATTTTTCAGTATATTTTCTATGACCCAGTCAAACAAAGGTACATTTATAAGGGCCTCTACCTGGCTGTCGCCGGTTAGTTCGAATTCAATTTTATCACTAACCCTGACCCTGAAATAATTTACAAATTCCTCTACAACTTCATATACCACGTGATTATGTAATATTGGCTTGGATCCGATCTTGGAAAAGCGGTCGGCCACAGTTTCCAATCTTTTAACATCATTTTCCATTTCCAGGATCAGCGGGTCATCCGGCGCGTTAAACCTGGATCTTAATAACTCCACCCAGGCCATTAAGGATGAAATCGGTGTGCCGAGCTGGTGGGCGGTCTCTTTGGCCAGGCCTACCCAAACCTGGTCTTGTTCCGATTTTCTTGAAGAGCTGAACACTCCATACGCGACAAGCAGAAATATCGCGATCACCGACAATTGAATATAAGGAAAAGCGCGCAGCTGCGTTAATAGTACAGAATCTTTATAGTAAACATACCATTTCCGCGTATCCAGTTCAAGCACGATCGGCTGGGGATGCTGCTTCTTCATCTGGGCGAGCTGTGACCTGAAATATTTAGGATCGTAATTCCTGGCCGTATCTGCCTCAAGATCCGTTTTGGTACTGTCAAGTCCGCGCCAGGTGATAATATTATCGGCGGAGTCTGCAACAATTGCAGGAACGGCGAGACTGTCCCTCATACTGTAAATGAAGGTGATATATTCATCATTCACATCCGGCATGGCGATAATATTCCGGGTGCTTACCGCCCACAGTTCAGCCCTGGTCCGCTCGGCTTCTGAGATATTTCTTACAAGATAATCGGTATACCATAGCGAAGCCCCTGCAATGACCACTGCAAATGCGAGTAAGATAAATTTCCAGCGGCGTTTACGTTCGTAAGGATTCATACAGGGAGCAAATTACAAAACGAAACGGAAAGATTGTGAATGATATTTTTTTGCGGTTTGCAGGCTACGACTAAGAGTGTAAATATCGTAGTTAAATTAGTTTAAGCGTCCGGAACACACAACTCATAACAGGTAACTCGTAACAATCTTTTATCTTTGCCTCATGTCCGATATTTCCAAAAAAGTAAGGGTACGTTTTGCCCCAAGCCCTACAGGGGGCTTGCACCTGGGAGGTGTAAGAACCGTTTTATTTAACTATTTATTTGCCCGTAAACATCAGGGGGATTTTGTGCTCAGGATTGAGGATACAGACCAGAACAGGTATGTAGAAGGCGCTGAAAAATATATTATCGATTGCCTGAACTGGTGCGGATTGAATCCCGATGAGGGACCCGTCAACGGCGGGCCTTTTGCCCCTTACCGCCAAAGCGAGCGTAAGGAAAATTACCGGCAATACGCCGAACAGCTGGTAAACGATGGCTACGCATATTATGCATTTGACACCACAGCAGAACTTGAAGAACAGAGACAGAAAACTTCAAATTTCAGGTACGGACATGGGAACCGTAACCATTTACGTAATTCTCTAAACCTGTCGGAAACGGAAACTAAAGACTTGATCAGTCAGGGTGTTCCTCATGTGGTCCGCATCAAAGTGCCCCCAGGAGAAACGGTGCATTTTCACGACATGATCCGTGGGCATGTAAGTTTTGAAACAGACATTGTTGATGACAAGGTATTGTTAAAAGCTGACGGTATGCCTACTTATCATCTCGCAGTTGTGGTGGATGATTACCTGATGCAGATCAGCCATGCATTCCGCGGAGAAGAATGGCTCCCATCTGCGCCCGTGCATATTCTGTTATGGGAATATCTCGGATGGAAAAAAGATATGCCCGAATGGGTGCACCTCCCCCTGATCCTTAAGCCCGACGGCAATGGGAAGCTTAGTAAAAGAGATGGTGACAGGCTTGGCTTCCCGGTTTACGCGATGAACTGGACAGATCCAAAGACAAAGGAGACCACCAGGGGCTTTCGTGAAATGGGGTTTCTGCCCGATGCTTTTGTAAATATGCTGGCCCTTTTGGGATGGAATGACGGGACTGAACAGGAGATTTTCAGCATGGATGAACTGATAGAAAAATTCAGCATTGAGCGCATAAGCAAGTCGGGGGCGAAATTCGATATCGAAAAAGCGAAGTGGTTTAGTCATGAGTATATAAAGAAAAGTGAGCTGTCCGGTATCAGGTATCAGTTACTAGACGCATTGGAAAAAAAGGGGGTCGAAGCATCCAGTGAAGAATATTTAGACCAGGTGATCATGCTTGTGAAAGACCGGATGACCCATCTTCAGGATTTCTGGGAGCAGGCTTCTTTCTTTTTCCAGGCGCCTGCAGAATATGATCTTGATTCTGTAAAGCCAAAGTGGACGGATATTAAAACTGATTACTTTAATGCGCTGAAGGCTAAATACACTTCATATAGTACAGAACAATGGAATTCCGCGGATCTTGAAGCTGCATTTAAAGCTCTTGCAGAAAAAAATAATATCAAGGCGGGAGAACTGATGCTTCCATTCAGGATCATGCTTGTGGGCGGTAAATTTGGGCCGGCGGCGTTTGATATTGCTGCGCTGTTGGGAAAAGAAGAAACTAGCAGGCGAATCACTAAAAGCCTAAATGCATTCAGCAGTTAACAATAATCTTCTTGTTCAAATAATTCATGATTGACAAAAGAAGCAAGGAGCCAGGACTGATTACAATTCACTAAATGCTATTTCTTTGTTCCTTATTCTTTGTTCTTTTACAGCATCAAATGAAACAATGATTTCCCGATTGTGTTAATAGAAAAAAATATATCATGAGATGGTTAGGCAGACGCGGAAGCGGAAATATTGATGACCGCCGCGGAATGAGCGGTGGGGGAATGGCGCTTGGAGGGGGCGGGATCCTGGTTTTGATCTTAGGACTGCTCTTTGGTGAAGACGCTACAAATCTATTGGGACAGCTGCCGATGGGCCAATCAGCCCAAACTGAAGGCAAAGCAGGCTCTCCGACTGACGATGCCGGAAAATTTGCAGATGTGGTACTTGCAGATACAGATGAGCTCTGGGCAAGCATTTTCAAACAAAAAGGCAGGGAATACCAACGGCCCACGATGGTGCTTTTTGATAACTCTGTTTCTTCTGCCTGCGGCTCGGCAAGTTCTGCCACTGGCCCGTTTTACTGTCCAACAGACCAGAAAATATATCTGGATCTTACGTTCCAGGAAGAGCTAAAGAATCGGTTTGGCGCCGGAGGGGATTTTCCGATGGCTTATGTGATCGCTCACGAGGTCGGCCATCATGTTCAGAATTTATTGGGCACTTCAGATGAGGTACAGAGGATGCGAGGCCAGGTTAGCGAAGCGGAATACAACCGCTTATCTGTTAAACTTGAATTGCAGGCAGATTTTTATGCGGGTATTTACGCCAAGTATATTCAGAATATGCAGGATGGTGGACAAAGTGTATTGGAAGATGGCGATATTAAAGAAGCCTTGACAGCTGCAAGCGCAATCGGTGACGACAGGATACAGAAGCAATCACAAGGCCATGTCGTTCCGGATTCTTTTACCCATGGAACCTCGGCTCAACGCATGACCTGGTTTAAAAAAGGGTATGAAACGGGAGATATTAACCAGGGGGATACGTTTAACAGCAGCGATCTGCGATGAGCCAGTCATTTTCCCCCTATCATTGTCCGTTGCTTACTAAAATGATCCCTCCATACGTAGCGAGCAATCCTAATACAACACTGCACCCGATATACAACAATGCAGATCCGGCTTGCCCCTCACGCATCAGGCTAATGCTTTCATATGAAAACGCAGAAAAAGTCGTAAATCCGCCGAGCAACCCGGTTGTTAAGAATAGCCTCCATTCGAGCGTAAGCCCAGAACGCTCGCTGATACCGAATATGAGCCCGATCAGGAAACATCCGATAACGTTTACGGTTAAAGTCCCATAAGGAAATGATGTCAAAGCTTTGTTCTGGATCAGCTGTGAAAGAAGGTATCGTGAAATTCCCCCGATAAAACTTCCTAATCCAATGAGCATGATGATTCTCATAATAATTCAATTAAACTTCACTTCTTAACACTTCAAGCGGCGGCTTATTTAAAATTCCGCGACTGTTAAATAACCCAATTAAAACCGTTAAGGACGATATCAGCAGGAATAATGCCGCTACAGGTAGCATTTGTGGACTAAAAGTCGTTTCAAAACTGAACCTGGCAAGTCCCCAGCTGGCAAGCAATGACAACAAAATACCTGCCCCGGCAGCCAAAGCTCCGAGAAAAAAGTATTCCAATGCTGTGATCACAAGTATCTGTTTACGGCTTGCACCAAGCGTTCTCAATAAAACACTCTCCCTGATCCGTTGATACTTACTGATCAGCACGGATGTTATCAGCACTATCAACCCTGTAATAATACTGAATCCAGCCATAAACCGTATCACAAAGCCCATTTTTGTAAGGATCTCATCGAGGACACTGAGTACCAATCCCAAGTCGATCATGGAAATATTGGGATAGGTTTTAACCACTGCTCTTTGAAAATTAGCAGATACTTCATTGGAAGGGACCTTTGTTAGCAGGACATGAAACTGAGGGGCGTCTTCCAAGACACCTGCCGGAAATATCAATAAAAAATTGGTCTGAATCCGGTTCCAGTCGACTTTCCGGATGCTGCCTACCAATGCCTTGAGCGGGGCGCCCTGAATATTAAAGGTTAGTTCATCCCCGATAGTAACGCCAATGCGCTTGGCAAAGCCATCTTCCAGCGACACATAAACGCGTTGCCCGGGCAGGACATTGCCGGTCCATTTTCCGTCAGTGATCTTTTCAGAGTCGCTCAGGCTATCCCGGTACGTCACCCTGTATTCTCGCTCTATCCCACGCAGTGCGCCCCGGGCAAGGCTATCTTTTTTATAACTGGCTGCATTCCGCCCCTTGATCTCCGTTATTCTTATATTCACGATCGGTACCTCCTGGAGGATTGGTAGCTTCATGCTTGTTGTAAGCTCTGCTACTGCCTGCTTCTGATCACTTTGAATATCGAACAAAACCATATTTGGCTGATTCGTGCTCGACGACATCGTAACACGGTTGATCAGTATATCCTGTACAAAGAAAAGGGTGCAGATGAACGCGGTGCCCAGGCCGATAGAGACGATAAGGATGAGCGTTTGATTATTTGGTCTAAATAAATTTGCGAATCCCTGTCGCCATAAATAGCTCCAGGAGGCTGGAAAAAAACGCCGGGCCATCCACATCATCGCAAAAGCCAAAGCAGATAATATCATGAATGCTCCCAAAACGCCGGCGGTGAAATAAGCTGTCTTGAGCAGCGACCCCATTTGAAGGTAGGTGAATACAAACACGAACAGCACGATAATAAAATACACCAGCCATTTAACCGGATCCCGGAACAGGGAAGTTTCCTGGAAAGAAATTCGCAGGGTATTTAAAGGAGATATATTCCTCACAGAAACCAATGGGAGCAAAGCAAATAAAATGGAAATAATCAAACCCAGCAAAATACCTTGTGCAATTGCAGCCCAGGATATCGCTACTTTTATTTCCATAGGCAGAAAATCTTTTAGTACGACCGGAAGAAACTGCTGGATAAGGGTACCCAATATAGCCCCGATGATCGAACCGATTAAGCCTATGCCAACGATCTGGATCAGGTAAATAATAAATGCCTGTTTTGAGCTGGCTCCAAGACATCGAAGAACGGCAATGGTGTTGATCTTTTCCCGGATATAAATATGAATGGCGCTGGCAACTCCTATACAACCGAGCAGCAAAGCAACAAATCCTACCAGTGCCAGGAATTCAGTAAGGTCTTCGAATGAGCGCCCGGTATTTTCCTTACGGGATTCTATAGTTTCGAAATCAAGTTCAGCCTTTTCAAGCCTTGATTCTAATTTTTTGACTAAGCTCTCAACATTTACCTCGTTCCCGAATTTATAATAGAAATTATAAGTAATACGGCTTCCTTTCTGCGATAACCCGGTCTGCTCAAGATAACTTAGCGGAATATAAACGATGGGGGCTACCGAAGCGGCAAAACCTGTTTGCCCGGGTGCTTTATTAAGTACACCGGCAATTAGAAAGGATACTTCACCAACTTTAATAGAATCTCCGACTTTAGCATCAAACTGAAGCATCAGGGTTTTGTCGACCAGTGCCTGCCGGTTCTCGCGAAAAGCACGGCTGGCGGAAGCAGGGCTCGTTTCAATTTCGCCGTAATAAGGATAAGCGCCTTTTAGCGCCCTCACATTAACCAGGCGGGTTCCCTGGTTTTTCGGGAAATAGATCATGGACGCAAATGTTCTTTCTTCCGATCGTTCGTCACCCAGGGAGAGCAGCATCGGTAAGGCTTCCTTTTTAACGTCTTTATTCGTCTCAATGACCAGATCTGCACCCAAGAGGGTTTTGGCCTGAGAATCAATATCCTGGCGGAGGTTATATTCAAACGAATAGATCGCCACGAGCGCTGCAATACCCAGGATGATGGATGAGATAAAAAGAAAAAGCCGCGAACGGCTGCGCCTGCTATCCCGCCATGCCATCAAAAGTAACCAACTGAAATTTATTCGGGATTTGTGAGAGCTCATCACCTTGTTATCCTCTGGCATAATTTTCTTGATGGGGGATTTCAACGGATGTATATTCATCTGAGATCAGTGATCCGCCCTTAATACGGATGATGCGCTGAGTTTTAGAAGCCATTTCCAGGTCATGGGTCACTAAAACAAGCGTAGTGCCCGCTTCCCTGTTCAAGTCGAATATTAATTTTACAACCTTCTCACTTGTTTCTGCATCAAGATTTCCTGTTGGCTCATCTGCAAAAAGGATCTTGGGTGAATTTGAAAAAGCCCTCGCCAGGGATACACGCTGCTGTTCTCCTCCGGACAACTGGGCTGGATAATGATGTCCGCGATCTGCCAGTCCTACTTTATCAAGAAGTTCCGCAGCGCGTGAGCGGATATTCTTTTCATTTCTCAACTCCAGGGGAACCATCACATTCTCGATAGCCGTCAACGTAGGCAGAAGCTGAAAATTCTGAAAGATAAATCCCACATGCTGATTTCTAACCTGTGCCCGCTGGTCTTCACTGAGATTATCAAGACGGATATGGTTTAATTCTACCATGCCGGAACTTGAACGGTCCAAACCGGCACACAAACCTAAAAGTGTTGTTTTACCACTTCCCGAAGGCCCAACTATTGACATGGTTGATCCTGCTTCGATCGCAAAATTAATATCATTTAACACGGTGAGAGTGCTCCCGCCGCTCTGATAGGTCTTGGTTAAGCCTTGAATATTGAGTATTATGTCCACTTTTTAATTTAAATTGGCCGCTTCTATGTGCCGTTGCAAAATAGTTAATTTGAAAACATTGACAGTGTGTGCATTGTAAAAATCATCACGTACTCATAGGATGACAATTTAAGATTGATGTTACAAGGATATAAGATGTGAAGGAGGAATAGCATTTAGGTATCTGCTATTTTGCTCCCTTTTCTTTTTTCTTTAAAGGAGCAGTACCCGGGAATGAGTTTCAGTTAGGAGGTCGCGGACCGCCCTTGAGGGACGTCCGGGAAAATTTACGAATGACGTTTTTTTATTAGGTCATTCATATTGATTTTTTATACACTAATTATCCCATCCGATGACAGTAGGAAATAAACCTGAATACATGTGATATTGCGAAAAATATCCCAAATCCCCAAACTAGAATTCGAACAAATGCTTTTCCGCGTGGTAAGAAGATCGAACGAGCGGCCCGCTTTCTACATATCTGAATCCCATCTTCAGGCCATACATTTTGTATTTTTCAAATTGCTCCGGAGTGATCCAGTCTACAACAGGATGGTGATTCCTTGTCGGCTGGAGGTATTGCCCTAAGGTCAGAATATGTACCCCTGCTGTCAAGAGATCAGACATAGCTTCGAATACATCTTCTTCCGTTTCCCCTAATCCAAGCATGATACCTGATTTGGTTCGGAGACCAGATTGTGAGATTCTTTGAAGACATTCAAGGCTCCGGTCATATTTTGCCTGTATACGCACTTCTTTTGTAAGGCGGCGAACCGTTTCGAGATTATGCGAAACCACTTCAGGCCGCACAGCAAGCAGGCGGGCGAGATTATCCCAATTGCCTCTGAAATCAGGAATAAGCGTTTCAAGTGTGGTATCAGGGCTCTCCCTGCGGATGGCATTGATGGTCTCCGCCCAGATTGTAGAGCCTCCGTCCTTCAGGTCATCCCGGTCTACCGAAGTGATCACACAGTGTTTCACTTGCATCAGCTTAACAGAGTTGGCCACGCGATCAGGCTCATCCGTGTCGACAGCAAGCGGCCTTCCCGTTGCAACAGCACAAAATGAGCATGATCGGGTACAGATATTGCCCAGGATCATGAAAGTAGCGGTACCTGCACCCCAGCACTCGCCCATATTCGGGCAGTTCCCACTTTCGCAAATGGTATGCAGCTTGTGCGTATCTACCAGGCTTCTTACGTGCGCATATTCTTTCCCTACGGGAAGCTTGACACGCAGCCAGCTTGGTTTACGCTGCACTTCACCTAGGGGAATAACCGGTAAATCGATCATGGTACAAAAGTAAAGAATTTAAGTAAGATTCGAGATGTAACCTTATTGAACAAATATTTTGACATTCGAGTGAGTGTTAGAAACCGGTCAAAGAATAAGGAACAAAGAGTAAAGACAGAAAATAGTGTAATCGGTAAAATTATAGATTGCCTGCAAGTTCAATGCAACCGATTAATGGACCAAGGTCAAGGAACAAACTAATAATAAATCAAAATAATCGGGACTATATCAAATACCTGGACCTCACTACAGGGAAAAATTATTCTTTTTCAGGATAGGCATTGTAAGGTTCAGTAGGCCATGAGATTCCGCAAGCTGCGACCTGAAGAGTTCAGACTGGTATATTTTTACTGACTTGCGATGCCGGGATATTTAATTCATCCTTACTTTCGAGTTTTTCAATCAGCTCGGAAATATCCCGTTTCATGAAAAATCCTACCATCCTTTTAAGTCGCTTTAGCATCGCAATAGCCGCCTTGATTTTCTCCTCATCTTTCATAGCGTAAAAGTATACTAAAAATATTAGTAATTAATCTATTTTTTTATTTCACTGCGGATGGGAAATGGTATATTGCCGCATGAAAATGGCTATGGTAATGGTTTTGTTTCTGGCGGTGCTGATGATCATCCGCTACCGGAATCTCCGCAGAAATTAACAATGACCGAGTGCGTACCAGATAATGGCAAATACTACAATGGTGCCAAGGCATCCGCCACCTAATTTTGATGCTCCCCAGCCCGCTATTAATCCGCGAAATAAATTGTTCATATATATGGATTTTAAATTTGTTTAATTAGTGTCTAAACCTGATTTTTTAATAAAAGTTTGAAGATGGATATTATTTTTGTAAGCTGAAAAAGGTCTTCCTGCAATTTTAATAGCGCCAGTCCTTTGATTTATTATAAATTTAGTAATTTTATTGCTCTTTATCGGGTGCATTCAATGTTTGATAGCATAATTTCTTAGCTAAATAAGATTAATCAGTAAATATGGGTAAGCGTATATTAATTTGTGATGATGATGAAGATATCCTGTCTATCTGTACCTACATTCTTGAAGAGAATGGTTGGGAAGTTCATACGCGTAATCATTGTAAGAATATTGTAGAGACGGTAGCGGAAATTATGCCTGATATAATCCTGATGGATAATTGGATCCCTGAGATGGGAGGCATCAAAGCCACCCAGGCAATCAAAGGCAAGCCAGAATTAAATCATATCCCAATAATATATTTCTCAGCAAACAACGACGTGAAGACGCTCGCTCGCGTAGCTGGTGCCGACAACTTCCTGGCAAAGCCATTTGATATTGACGAACTGGAAAAAATTGTTTCCAGTGTGTTAGGAAAGTAGTTCCATTTAGGTTCGGAATGTTTTAATTCAATAGCTTGATTGCCTGTTGTTTGCAAATTTAACTCGTATTTTATTTTCTTATTTTCCACAAATGCTGGTATATTAGTTCTTATACAAAAAATTATTATGTCAGCAGAAGTAAACATCCCCCGTCTTGATCTTAACGATTATATAAAGGGAACACCTGAACAGAAAAAAATATTTTCAGACGATATTGGCAAAGCATTTAATGAAACAGGTTTTGTAACCATTGCAAACCATGGCATGACCAGGGAGATGATGGATGAGCTTTACGCTGAAGTAAAGAAATTTTTCAGCATGTCTGACGACAAGAAATTAAAGTATGAGAAAGCTGAGCTTGCCGGTCAGCGGGGTTATACCAGTAAAGGCCGTGAAAAGGCTAAGGATTCTAAAACACCCGATCTGAAGGAGTTCTGGCAAAGCGGTCAGGTTGTTACTGATGGTGACGCGATAAAAGAAGAGTATCCTGACAATGTGCAGGTGGATGAATTGCCCGGATTTAATAAAATTACCAGGGAGGTGTATCAACGTCTTGAAAGTGCAGGTAAACATTTATTGCATGCGATAGCGGTATATCTGAAGCTGCCTGAAAATTATTTTGACGATAAGGTACATAATGGAAATTCTATTTTAAGGGGTATCCATTATTTTCCAATAGAAGATCCGGATAGCCTGCCGGAGGATGCGGTACGTGCTGGCGCCCATGAGGATATTAACCTGATCACGCTGCTTATTGGGGCGAGCGCCGACGGGCTGGAAGTCCTAACCCGTGACGGCAGCTGGTATCCTGTTAAAGCTAATGCAGAAGATATTGTAGTAAATGTTGGGGATATGCTTCAAAGACTCACGAACAACGTATTAAAATCAACCACACACCGTGTTGTGAACCCGCCCCGTGAGCTTATGAAAACTTCGAGGTTTTCTGTGCCGTTCTTCCTTCACCCAAAAGCAGATATGGACCTTACTGCGCTGGAATCATGTATCGATGGGAATAATCCAAAAGCGTATGATGATATTACCGCAGGAGAGTATTTGGATGAGAGATTGAGAGAGATTGGGTTGAAGAAGTAAAGGACGAATTACTTCTTCATCTGAGCCTTTATACTTTGCTCAAGTTCCGTTGGGCACTGCGTGCCGATGATATAAAGCAGCCCATCCCTGTCCGTTAATTTAACTGCGTCTTTGCCGCCTGCGTAAAACCTCACAGTACCCTTCTGATGTAAATTGTAAACCGGATTGTTGATGATGTATGAACTGTAAGCTGTACGCTCAACTTTGACAATGCTGTTTAGATCGATCTTAACCATTTTGGTAGTCCACAGCCCGTCAAGAACGATACTCTGGTTTTGTACCGTAGTTTTGAAGTGAAGCAGGAACATCATGATCACGGATACCACCAGGATACCGCATCCAACAACCAGGAATAAAGCTGCGTTCTGTTCACGCCGCTCGGTAATAAAATAAGCGGCAAAACAGAAAAGGGCCAGTACAAGCCTGACGCTTATCCGGCTGTAATCGCGGCCAAGAAATTGTCTTTCTATAAATACCGGATGGTTTTGCATGTTCAGTTAAGTTGCTCGAAGATAAAAACTTTTTTGGTGCCCGCAGTAATTTTATAGCGGTCGTCAATCCGTAAGCCGCACACCCATAAAATATCCCCATTGCCATTCTCCAACACCCCAATATCATTCTTACGGTTCAGAGGTACCTTTTGTTGTATAAAGAGATCACTCAGCTTCTGTTTACCCTTTAATCCTAATGGGTAAAAATGATCCCCGGGCTTCCATTTTCGTAGGATAAGCGGGAATGTCAGTAGGTCAATATCCAGTTGGGCTACAGCGGCATCTTTTCTCAGGTGCAAATCAGCTAACGAAATAACATCGCTTCTGAATTTTTTATCGTTCCAGTTTAATAAACTTCTATTTTCTTTAATTAATATATCGCAATCGAAATTAATTTTCTTTCTAATTAATATCAAGCGATTCCTGTCTAAATTCAGATCGTAAAACAATGAGCTGAATGTTTTTCCAGAATGACCATCCCACGAGCTGCTGAGATCATGTAAAACAGCATCTGTAAAACCATACGGCTTAAACAGTTCATAGAGCAAGGTGTCTATGGGATGAAGCCCTTTTAAGCCTGGAAGATCAATCTCAAATTCCTCCTCATTTAGCTTTTTAAAAAGAACCTTCCTTCTTTCTTCTACATGAATGTTCAGCAGGATCTCCAATTCGGCAAAGCGCTTCCGGTTGGCCTCAAATGTTTGCTCCAGGGAGGGATTTATTGCTTTAAGCGCTGGTATAACATCCAGGCGGATCTTATTCCGGGCGTACTTTGTGGATTCGTTAGAGCTGTCATCGCGATAAGCGATCGCTAAATTATGGACGAGTTCATCAATCTCATCACGGGTAAAAGCAAGAAGCGGTCTGATCAGTTTCCCCGAATTTGGTAAAATACCATGCATTCCCGCGATACCTGTACCTCTGGTCAGGTTCAACAACATGGTTTCTATGACGTCGTTTTGATGATGTGCTACTGCAACATAATTGAAACCCTCCTCAGATCTGATTTGCTCGAGCCACTGATAACGCAGATCCCTCGCAGCCATTTGAATAGAGATATGGTGTTCGAGCGAATATCCTTTGGTATCAAAGCCTTTCGTATAATAAGGTACATCTAATTCTTTTGCAAGCTTCGCAGTAAATCGTTCATCCTGTTTTGACTCCTCACCGCGCATATTAAAATTGCAATGGGCAATTCCGAAGTTAAATCCTTCGTTCTTAAATAAATGAGCCATCAGGACTGAGTCGCGGCCACCGCTGACAGCAAGCAGTATGCGCTCCCCGGGAACGAAAAGGGCATGTTGTTTGATAAAAGCAGAGAGACGTTTAGGTTCAATCACAGGGTCAAAATTATTTAATTAAATGCGTAGCCAAAAAAGTATTTTTGTAAGGTGAGAAAAATTATATTTTCTGTCTTGATATCTATACTATCTATGTCAGCTATTGCTCAGGGTACAAAGATCCAGATTCAGAAATCTGCCTTGATGAAAGGCTTTCAGTCTTCTGGCTTTTCGCGTATCATCCAACCTATATTTGAACATGACGGATCCACTCTTGCCGCTGATAGTGCGGATTACAACCCGTCGGCCAATACCTTTAATGCTTTTGGACACATAGTGATTACCCAACCATCCGGAACAATTATCTATTCTGATCTCCTGAATTATAACGGTAATACAAAACTTGCCATATTAACCAACAATGTAAGATTAATTGATGGAGATGCTACATTAACAACTTCGTTGCTTACTTATAATATGACAACACGCATGGGCACTTATACGGGGGGCGGAAAAATTGTGAATGGGAAAAATGTGCTAACGAGTAAGAACGGATACTATTTTGCCTCTACCAGGGATGCTTACTTCCGCTATAATGTGGTACTAACTTCGCCGGACGCACTGATTAAGACAGATACCCTGAGGTACAATGCCACGTCAAAAATTGCTTATTTCTACGGCCCGACCAATATTTATGGGAAGGATGACACACTTTATACAGAGAACGGAACCTATAATACCGAAAATGACCAGGCGCGTTTTGGGAAGAAGAATCTCTACACACAGGGAAGTAAGTCCTTAAAAGGTGACAGCTTATTCTACGACCGGAAAGCCGGCTATGGGAGGGCGATTGGGAATATTACATTTCTTGACACCGCTGAAAAGGCCGAGTTTCATGGCGGGATAGGCCTTTACCGTAAATCTGACGAAAGTATTCTCGTAACAAAGAATCCATATGTGGTCATTATTTCGGAGTCTGATTCGGCAAAGGTAGATTCCATCTGGTACACAGCCGACACGTTATTCAGCAAGGTGGTACCCACCAGGGATATTAAGCCCTACCGGAAAGACGAACTGAAAGCTGATACCGCCGTTTCGGGTACAGAAGCGGTTACAGCTGCGGTTAAGCCCGGTTCCTCGTCAGCTTTGAAAGCCTCATCAGATAGCACTGCTTTGAAAAACCCGCTTACAGCAGGTGATACCACCAAACGGACTGCACCGCTTATTCCGGATAAAAAGATTTTGCCCCCGGGGAATGTGAAAGCTAAAGCGGAGAGGGTAACATCTGATTCCACGTCCAGGCAAAGCCGGCGGGGGCTCGCCATAACAAGTCCTCGTGATACGCTGGCCCGGATAACACCCGCGAAAGCTGATTCTATCCCGGCAGATACATCCAGAAGCCGGATCATAGCAGCCTACCATAATGCCAAAATATTTAAATCCGATCTCCAGGCACGCGCTGATTCTATGTTCTTCAGCTATTCAGATTCAACGATCAGATGCTATGTTAAACCCATACTCTGGGCACAGGGCTCTCAGCTTACCGGAGATACCATCTATCTTCAATTGAAGAACAAAAAGCTGGATAACATGATCCTCCAGCACAACAGTTTTATAGTCAATTCTGAAAATGCCGATTCCACGAATTTCAACCAGATCAAAGGGAAATTGATCAGCGGTTATTTTAAAAATAATAAGCTGAATCAAATGTTCGTGGATGGTAATGCGGAAAGTGTATATTATGCGAAAGATGACACGGCCTATGTCGGGTTAAATCACCAGGTAAGCAGCCGGATGAAGATGATCTTTCAGGATGGTAAGCTGAGCAGCATCACCTCTATCCGGGCCGTACAGGGATCAACTACGCCTATGGATGAAATTACCGAAGAAGATAAGATCCTGAAAGGATTTATCTGGAAGCCAAAAGACAGGCCGAAATCCAAGGAAGAGATTATTCCGCAGCTCGCTAAGAAGGAATCGAAACCTAAAACCCCGGTTAAAAGTGTTCCCAAAAAGGCTGTTCCTGGTAAAAGCGTCCCGGCTAAGAAAACTATCGCTAAATCATGAGGTCTGAGGTCCGAGGTCTGAAGTCTGAATGCTGACGACTAATCTAATTTACCACAAAATCTCAGACTTCAGACCTCCGACCTCATACTACTTTTAAAAAATCAATCATCTTATTTACCGCCATTGCACGATGGCTAATCCGATTCTTTTCATCGGTATGCATTTCGGCGAACGTTATGTCGTAGCCAACTGGTTTAAAGATTGGATCATAGCCGAAACCTTTAGCACCGGCTCTTTCTGCGGTTATTTCCCCTTCCACGCTTCCTTCAAACAGATATTCCCTGCCCTGAAATATCAGAGAAATTACAGTTTTAAAACGCGCTGTGCGATCCGATTTAGCTGATAAGTTATTGAATAGTAATTGAATGTTCTGATCAGAATCTCTACTCCCGGAATAATGTGCTGAATCGACACCAGGTTGCCCGTGAAGAGCGTCTACTTCTAGCCCGGAATCATCGCCAAAACAATTCGCATGATACCGTTCGAAGATAAAACGGCTTTTTTGTCCGGCATTCTCAGCGAAAGTATTACCCGTTTCCGGAATTTCATCAAAACATCCTATATCATTCAAACTTTTAAGCAGAAATTTATCCCCGGCTATAGCCTGGATCTCATCAATTTTATGCTGATTATTACTTGCAAAGACCAGTTCCATTAGAAATCCTTCATTACTGACCAAAATTGCCGTTTTTTATCCGTGTTGCTGCTCATTTCTTCCAGACTGAAGCTTGCAAGCACCGCCACTCCCTCATGAATAATACTTTTATTTACCGTCATTGACGGTAACGAAATCCTTTGCGGATCGATACCAAACAGCGCTATTTTACTGCAGCTGAAAAAACCGTTAAGCTGACTGAAGTTTGCCCCGTCGTATTTTGCCAGGTTAACAATGGCAAGATCACGTATGTCCAGCCCTTTGGCTGTCATGATCTTGAGCAGTAATTCTTTATGGGTACTATTAAGTTCAGTATGGGTTCTATCCTCAATGAGGATAAGGAAATAACGGTTATTCTCCCCCAGATAATTAAAACCGGGATCCTGAACTTCTTCTTTTTGGGTCTCCGCAAGAGATTCCTGTATCATATCAGGAACTGGCTGCAAAAATGCAGGCAGGGTCTTTTCAGCCAGAATATACACATCTTCAGTCATAAGAAATCGCAGTGCATTTCTTTCGCAAGTAATGAGTTTTTTCATCTGAATATAATTGTTTTTTAATGGTAATGAAGCTTGCCTGAGCTTATATTTTTCAATTTTATCAATGTTTTTCAGCGGCGTTCAAGAGATCGCTTCGCCAAGTTCATGTTATTGTGTGAGCGGCAAGCTCATGCAGGTTTCATTTACATCAATTTTTGTCCCGACGGGGGCGTACAAACTTAATGTTAAAAATAGTTAAATGAGAGAGGCCTGGTCCATAAAAGATTAACTTAGATGCTTTCGCTCAACCCTGGAATTATTGATGGTAGCACTGCCGTTTCCGTGACACCGGATAGAGTTCAAGAATTATGGTGACAGGATACGACCAGGGCAGATTTTTCGTTTATTAGCAGTATCCCGATCATCATATCTTGATTTCAAAAGGGAGAATATCGGCACCTATTTTTTTAAATAATTGAATAATGAATATTATCTGATAATTTTGCAGAATTCAATTTGGAGGCAGATAGCGACAAGGGCTTAACTTTCCCAAATAGATTGGAACACAATACGACAGAATCATGCAGGAACAATTCTGCTTAAATAGAATGAGAATACACAAAATGAGAAAGACCTTAGGGATATTAATTGGATTGCTTTTTGTTACCCTCGCGCAGGTAAATGCGCAAAAAAAATCCCTTGATAAAGTTGCCGCTGTTGTAGGAAGCTCTATCATTCTGCAGTCGGAAATTGAGATGCAGTATGCACAGTACCTTTCACAGGGGAATCCTGATAATCAGGCTATTAAATGCCAGATCCTACAGAGTCTGCTCTCGCAGAAAATATTGGGGCAGCAGGCAATAATTGACTCTATTACAGTTACTGAAGACGATGTTGACAGTGAGATTGACCGTCGCTTACGCAGCAGCATTGCCCGTGCAGGCGGCCAGGAGCGTTTGGAGCAATTCCTGAACCGCTCCGTAATTCAGTATAAGGACGAGATCAGGCCGGACATCCGGGAGATGCTTGTTGCAAATAAAATGCAGGGAAAGATCACCGAAAATGTTGCGGTAACCCCTCTTGAAGTTAAGAGATATTACGATGCGATCCCAAAAGACAGTCTGCCGTTCTTTAATACCGAAGTTGAAATAGGTGAGTTAGTGGTATATCCCAAAATGAATAAGCTTGAGAAGGAAGCTTTTCGCGACAGGGCCGAGGCGCTGCGGTTAAGGGTAAAGGGCGGTGAAGATTTTTCTACCCTCGCACGCTTATACTCACAGGATCCGGGTTCTGCGCGTGAAGGAGGCGATCTTGGATTCATGGATCGCGGAAGCCTGGTAAAAGAATTTGCTGCAACAGCTTTTAAGCTTAAGCCAGGCGAGTTATCACAGGTGATCGAAACTGAATTTGGGTTTCATGTTCTTCAATTAGTAGAAAGGCGCGGTGAAACGGTGAACGTCCGTCATATTCTCATTAAAACAGAAGCTGTTCCTGCAAGCTTGGAAAGATCTAAGAGCCACATTGATAGTATATACCGGAGCGTGCTTGATAAGAAGGTAGTTTTTGGAACGGCTGCATCCCTGTATTCCGATAACAATGACACTAAATACAATGGCGGGATGATGCTGAATGCAGAAAATGTCCAAAGCCGCACGACATTTATTCCTACGGATAAGCTGGATCCGCAGATATTCCTTACGGTGGATACCATGAAAGTTGGAAGCATTTCCAAGCCGGCTTTATTTACTTCTGCCGATGGCAAGCAAGGATATCGCTTTTTGATGCTGAAATCTAAAACCGGCCCCCATCAGGCTAACCTGGAGCAGGATTTCCCCAAAATTAAAGATGTTGCTTTTGAAGATAAGACTAACCGGACAATCAGCGAGTGGTTTGAAAAGCGAAGAAAAATTACTTTTATTAAAATCGATCCCGAATTTCAATCCTGCTCTGAATTGGCTAACTGGACAACAGCACAAAATTGATCTGATGAAGACTTATACTACCGATGTGGAAGCAGTAGATGCTTTACACAGTTCTTATCAACGGATAAGGGATGAAATATCCCAGGTTATTGTTGGCCAGGATGATGTAGTGAAGTCGGTCCTTATTTCGATTTTCAGTAATGGCCATTGCCTTCTGGTGGGTGTTCCCGGATTAGCCAAAACCCTGCTGGTTCAAACCGTTGCCCAGGTTCTTGATCTGAGCTATAACCGTATCCAGTTTACCCCCGATCTGATGCCCTCTGATATTATCGGATCGGAGATACTCGGGGAAGACCGGACATTTAAATTTATCAAAGGCCCTGTTTTTTCGAATATAATCCTGGCCGACGAGATCAACAGAACTCCTCCTAAAACCCAGGCTGCATTGCTTGAGGCGATGCAGGAGAAAGTTGTCACAGTCAGTGGGCACACCCATAAGCTCCCGCAGCCATTTTTTGTACTGGCAACGCAGAACCCCATTGAGCAGGAGGGCACGTATCCTCTGCCTGAAGCGCAATTAGACCGTTTTATGTTTAATGTTTCATTAACATACCCGTCATTTGAACAGGAACTGCTGGTTGTAAAAAATACGACAACCAACAGGGACGTTCAGCTTAAGAAGATATTGAATTCGTCTGAGATAAGTTACTTCCAGCAACTGGTCAGAAATATTCCCATTACCGACCATGTCCTTGAATATGCGGTTTCCCTGGCAGCTAAAACAAGGCCCGGTACGCCGACGGCAACAGAGGAGGTCAATAAGTTTTTAAGCTGGGGAGCGGGCCCGAGGGCCTCCCAATTCCTGGTTGTGGGAGCTAAATGCCATGCTGCCATATCAGGGAAATACTCACCCGACCGTGAAGACGTTCAGGCAGTAGCAGAATCTATCCTCAGGCACCGTATTGTCCGGAATTACAAAGCCGAAGCAGAGGGGATAAGTACGGAGAAGCTGATCAGCAACCTGCTTTAATTTTCAACCACTTCGATATTTGAAATAAATGCAGTCTTATGCTCATCTGAGTAAGCTCCATAAGCATCTATCATGATCCCTTTATGCCCATCCCTGCTTTCAATAGCATAGATCACGGAGTTATCTTCAGGATCACTCATCCCTTCATAGCGGTAATATTCTGTGATCTTAAGGTCCTTTGCCTCAAACCTCTCACTTATTTTATTGCAGAACAGACAGGCATTTTCATAGCTAAAGTCATAAGTATAACCTCTGCTCCGTAATCCGTTCACAGCTTCAAGAAGATTGCGGTAATTTTCGGGACTGCTCATTTGAGTTGAAATTGAATTTGAAAAACAATGCCTAATATACCTAAAATCAGTTAAGCGTTTTGCAAAACAACCTATAACCTACAGCTCAACCGCCGGTGAAAATAATTCCACAATAACATTCCATTTGAATCCTTCCTGCGATTCCCAGATTCTCACATAATTATATTTAGCAGTTTTATTATTCTGTGTTACCTGAGCGATACCATAGGTGTAGGCAAGGTCGCTGCCAATGGAACGGTTAGCCAAAGCTGGCTCTGTAACTATGTCTACCTCCTGCTTTTCATAAAATTTGCTGATATTTTCTTTACCTGCAATGGGTTCAAATCCGGGGAAGATCAGGCGCGCCTCCTCACCAAGAAAAGTATTATACGCCAGGGGCAAATTCTTTTTCAGCGTATTTGAAAACAGCCTGTCAGTGGTCATGATCATATCTTCCCTCTGCTTTAACCTCGCCTGTGAAATCTGCCTGAAGAATTTAAAATTCTTAGCGTCCGTGAAGTTCAAAACTGGCTCAGCAAGCGGCTTTCCATGGGGAGTTCCAATATCCAGCGCTAATTTCCATACATACTTTTTATTTGCCTGCCAAATTGATAAGTATTGACCGTATGATTTTGTGCTATCGCTGCCAGAAGTGTAGACATAAGGCCCGGTTGTAAAACCCCAGTCGCCGCTTCTCGATATCCGGGCATAAGATGGCTCCCAGATTAATTCGCCCGGGTCTCCTTGCTTTTTGCTGTAGAAATCTTCGGCGTTTACCGGATTAGGCCTGAAAACCAGTGTTTTACTGTCGGATACTTTTAAAAAGCCCTCTCTCAGCCCTTTTTCTTTTACAGTTGCTGCAAAATAATTTTCGGCTGCTACCAGCGAGCTAACTTCCCCGTTACTTACCTGAGCAAAACTGCTGGATATAAGAAATAATGCTATGGAAGTTAAAATGGTGTATTGTTTCATTTATGTGCTATGTTTTTTTATAAACATGAATGGTGCCATAAAAGTCTTTCAGCTTTTAGCTTTCAGCCTTCCTGCTCCAGGTTGTCACGTTCCCTTTATTGTCTTTAAGCTGTATGCCTAACGAATTTAATGCTATCCGTATTTTATCAGACGTCGCATAGTCTTTATTCTCTTTTGCTTCAGTGCGCATAGAGATTATAAAATCCATCAGTTTGCCCAAATCATCCGTTTGATTGTTCTCTTCTTTTAATCCCAGAACATCAAAGACAAAGCTGTTCATCAATTGCAAAAGACCATCGATATCGGCTTTTGTTGCAGAGGTTTTCCCATCATATATGCTGTTTATGATATGGGCCGCTTCGAAAAGCTCTGCAATAAGCACAGGGCTGTTGAAGTCATCATCCATTGCCGCATAACAGCGTTTTGAAAGATCCTGCAGGTCAATAACCGAGACCTCTGAAGGAATTAATTTATCGATCAGGCCGTAGGCATTCATGAGCCGCTTAAATCCTTTGTCGGATGCTTCAAGGGCACTATTTGAAAAATCCAGAGTACTTCTGTAATGTGCCTGAAGCATGAAAAACCGCACCGACATAGGCGAAAATCCCCTGCTGAGCAGCTCGTGGCTTCCTGTAAACAGTTCGTGGGGTAGAAAGCCATTGCCTTTCGACTTAGACATCCTGGTGCCATTCACGGTCAGCATGTTGGTGTGCATCCAGTATCTTGCCGGCTGGACATGATTGCAGGCCTGGGACTGTGCTATTTCATTCGTATGATGTGTAGCGGCGAGATCCATTCCGCCTCCGTGGATATCGAAGCTGGCGCCCAGGTATTTGCTGCTCATTGCAGAGCATTCAATATGCCAGCCCGGGAAGCCCACACCCCATGGCGAAGGCCAGCGCATAATATGTTCAGGTTTTGCCTTGATCCAGAGCGCAAAATCCAGCCGGCCTCTTTTTTCATTCTGACCGCCGAGCTCCCTGGTATTCTCCAAAAGGTCATCCAGCTGGCGATTGGTCAGAATGGTATAGTTATATTCCTGGCAATATTTCTCGACATCAAAATAAACGGTGCCATTAACTTCATAAGCATATCCATTTTCGATGATTTGCTTAACCATCCCGATCTGCTCAATAATATGGCCGGTAGCCGTTGGCTCAATGCCGGGAGGCAAAGCATTGAACAGCCGCATCACGTCATGAAAGCCCAATGTGTATTTTTGAACGATCTCCATTGGCTCCAGCTGCTCCAGCTTGGCTTTTTTTGCAAATTTATCGTCGCCTTCATCCATATCCCCTTCCAAATGTCCCGCATCTGTAATGTTGCGGACATAGCGGACCTTAAAACCCGAATGTAACAGGTAGCGGTAGATCAGATCGAATGAAACAAACGTGCGGCAGTTTCCTAAATGCACATCGCTGTAAACCGTAGGGCCACAAACATAGAGGCCGACTAAAGGCGGATTTACTGGTTCGAACTTTTCTTTGTTTCGGGTTAGGGTATTATAAATGAAGAGCTTGCTATCCATGCTGCAAACATAAAAATTGAAAACCGCTTTTCGGGAATATCCGTTCTTATTTTAATTCCAGATCCGCTCTTACCGGGTAGTGATCGGATAATTTTTTGTCGACGATCAGGTAATTTTTAATGCTGAATTGGGGCGAAGTTAAGATATAGTCGATCTGAAAGTTTGGAAATGCACCATTATAAGTTACCCCGAAACCGCTTCCTTTTTCACGAAAGCTGTTGCTGAGGTCACCTGAAATAGTCTTTACAGTGTATGAAATAGGGGTATCATTAAAATCACCGGCAATAATGTAGGGTGTTGTGCAGCCGTCGGCGTGAGTTTTCAGCACCTTGACCTGTCCCGCCCGTTTAATAAAGGCGCTCTTTAGCCGGCTTCCAATCTTTCTAGACGACTCCACATCCGTATCTATATTTCTTGTCACCTCTTTCAGGTACTTGTAATCTTCAGGCTGAAAGCTAATGGACTGAAAATGTACATTGTACACCCTGAAATTTTGCTTGCCTACGGCTATATCTGCGAATACCGCCTCATTCCATTTCATGTTTTTCGCGAACTGTATACTGCCCCTGTTTTTTATCGGATATTTTGAAAAGATAGCCATCCCGATAGCTTCGTACCCATTGTCTATTGAAGGCTTGAAATAGTAATGTTCCGTTTGGAGGATGTCCATAATAAGTTTCCGGAAATTGTAATCGCCTTTTTGCCTGCTGAAGAATTCCTGGAAACAGATCACATCCGGCTGCTCCTTCCTGATAATGTCGAGGATCTGGTCTTTGGTAAATTTGTCGTTCTTATCCCCAAACTGCTTGAAATTATGCACATTGTAGGTCATAACCCTGATAAAGCTTTCTGACGATTTAGGCACCATGATGCCTGAGCTTTCCCTGAAGCCTATATAGCTGGTTAAAATCCCCCACCCTCCCAAAATTGACACAGCTGATAACAAAGCAAATTTGGGTGAACGAAGCAGCCAGTAAAGGATGAACAGAATATTAATCAGTAATATTCCCGGGTAAGCGAGGCCAAAAAACGCGATGATCCAGAAATCGGACGGATCTGTATAGGACGCCAGGTAACTAATCATAAGGGTAATCACTGCAAAGATATTAGCAACAAGGACCATTTTGCTAAAGAGCTGTATTCCTGATCTCTTTTTTTTTTACTGGCATTATTTGCTGCTGGCTTTAAATAATTGCTCCTTTTCTGCTTTTGTAAGGCTTTCATACCCCGATCTGGAGATCTTATCAAGTATTCTGTCGATGGCATCCTGGTCAGGTAAATTGGCCGCTTGCGGGGGACCTGAAGTTTTGTTTTTAACAACCTTAAGGCGGCTCCCAGCCTTAAAAATTGTGCTGAGGTCATTGCCATTATTCAAAAGCCTGACGTAAATAAATCCCATAACTGCCCCTCCAATATGTGCAATGCTCCCGCCGGGTTCGGTACCGCTGATGCCTATAATATCAAGTATAAAATAGACAAGCGCCAGGTATTTTAGCTTAACGCCACCGAAGAACAATAGATGGATGGTAAAATTAGGTACGAGGGTGGCGGTGGCAACCACAATTGCCATGACGCTGGCTGATGATCCGATCAGGAAAGATCGTTCAACAGAGCCGCTGAACACGGGTATTAAATTATAGGCGAGCACGTACAATAATGCACCCATCACTCCCCCGGCCAGATAGGTAAAGATAAACTGGCGCTTATTCAGAAAATCAAGGAAAATTATCCCCAGCCAGTAAAGCCATAACATATTAAAGAGCAGATGGAAAAATTCTCTCTGGGTAAACATGTAGGTAAAGATTGTCCAGAATTTATAGGGGATCGCTGAATAATATGCGGGCATCGAAAGCTGGAGTGTTAACCAGTCGGCGCCCGGCGTATCACCACCGGTTAAAAATTCACCTGCAGCAAAAAGATTAATTGCAAGAAATACCAGGACATTTATCCCAATAAAAAGATAAAGGGGGCTTCCTGACTGGAATACCTTATAATATAGCTCACTGAAAATGTATCTCTTCATAAAAAATTATCCCGTTTGCGCAGGCCCCACAATTTTACTAAGATAAAACCAAATAATGCTCCCCCCAAATGGGCGAAATGCGCAACGGAATCACCCTGAAACTGTTTAACGCCCAGGAATAGCTCTAATATAACATAAACCGGGATGATATACTTAGCCTTTACCGGAACCGGGATCAGCATGATGAACAACTCAGCATTCGGGAATAGCATGCCAAATGCGATAAGCAGTCCAAAGATTGCACCTGAAGCGCCTACCATGGGGGTCAGGTATATTCCCAGCAGTGTCGAGGCTTTTTCCTGGTCAATAAGCCCGGGGTTAAAGCCAATTGTTCTTTTCGCTGCATCAATAACAAAGGAGCCATTATTTACAAAACTGCCTGTAATGTTATAAACTTCGATCCCCTGTACCAGGAGCTGCAATGCAAGGGCTCCCAGTCCGGTGATGAGGTAAAAGTTTAAGAACCTTTTTGATCCCATGATATATTCGAGCGATGCACCAAACGTGTAAAGGGCAAACATGTTAAACAGGATATGAAATAAGGAGGCGTAGTCATGCATGAACATGTATGTTACTACCTGCCAGATACGGAAGTTTGGGCTGTCGAAGTAGTGAACGCCAAGAAGATTGGTCATCATGGGCCCGCCAAACATCATCATGGCGATGTAAAATATCACGTTGATGATCAGGAGGTTTTTGACTACCGGCGGAATATTAGCTAAAGGGTTCATATAGTATAAATGCTATTTCTCAAATCTTTGTATTAATTCTTCCAGTGTAAAAGTGCTGATCACCGGTTTTCCGCTCAGCGAAATATTGGGCGTCTCACAGGCAAAAAGTTCATCAATCAGCATGTTCATTTCTTCTGATGAAAGGGTAATGCCCCACTTTATGGATGTGTTACGGGCAAGGGCGCGTGCAAGACTGTCCCTCTTATTTAACTTTAAAGCACTCTGGTTATTTTTAAATCCCTCTATGAGATGTTCCAGCATCTCGACTTCACTGATATTGGTACCGATATCTGCGGGAACGCCCTCGATGATGACCGTATATTTCCCGAATTCCCTGACCTGGAAACCCAGGGCCTGAATATCGGGCAGAAGATCTTTAACGAGCTCAAAATCCCCGCTGTTAAGGGTAACTGTCTGGGGAAATAAGCTTTGCTGACTGGCGCCCTGCCTGCTTTCCAATTGCTGTGCGAAACGCTCATAAAGGATGCGTTCATGCGCTGCCTGCTGATCAATAAGCATAAACCCTGATTTTATCTGCGAAATAATAAAACGGTTATGAAGCTGGAAGATCTGCTTACTTGTGGATTGAAGGTGTTGATCTTCAATTTCTGCATGCCGGTGTCCGGAAAGATCAAATTTTTCCTGTGTCGCTTCGGGTTGGACGATCTCATAAAGCGATCCCCAGTTTTTCGTCACATTTCTTCCTTCACCCGTATTTCTCAAAAAGGGGATCTCACGTTCATTTTTAGTTTCACTGAACGGATTAAAGCTGGGATTATAACTGATCTGGGGGGGTATAATATCTTCCTGGGCCTTAGGTGTGATCATCTGGCTGAAACCGGTTTCCTGGTTAAAGTCAAGGGTAGGGCTAATATTGTACTTTCCCAGCGAGCGTTTCACTGCCGAGCGGATGATTGCATAAATGGCTTTCTCATCCTGGTACTTGATCTCTGTCTTGGTAGGATGCACGTTGATATCGATCTTTGACGGATCTATGTCAATAAAAAGCACGTATAGTGGATAACTGTCATTAGGCAAAACCTCTTCATATGCATTTAACACGGCGTGATTAAGGTAGGGGTCCCTGATGTAGCGGTTATTTACAAAGAAAAACTGTTCGCCCCGGGTTTTTTTAGCAAATTCCGGCTTGCCGATGTAGCCCTTTAAGCCAATAATGCTTGTGTCCTCTTCTACGGGAACCAGCTTTTGGTTGTAGGCGTTTCCGAAAAGATAGATAAGCCTTTGCTTCAGGCTCCCTTTCGGTAAATGGAAAACCTCATTTCCATCGTAGTGCAGTGTAAAGAACACTTCAGGATTGGCCAGTGCAACCCGCTGGAACTCATCATTTATATGACGCATTTCTACCGGATTTCCTTTCAAAAAATTTCTTCGGGCCGGGGTATTATAGAACAGGTTTTTTACACTGATACTCGTGCCAGGCATTGCAGATACCGGCTCCTGGTTAATAATTTCTGAACCTTCAATGCGGATACAAGTACCGAGCTCATCCTCATGGCGGCGGGTTTTCAGCTCTACCTGCGCGATCGCTGCTATAGAAGCCATTGCTTCGCCACGAAATCCCATGGTACGGATTGCAAACAGATCTTCAGCTTTCCGGATCTTCGAGGTCGCATGACGCTCAAAACACATGCGCGCATCAGTCAGGCTCATGCCACAACCATTATCAATCACCTGGACAAGCGACTTTCCGGCATCCTTAATGATGACCTGGATCTTGTCAGCCCCAGAATCAATCGCATTTTCGATCAATTCTTTCAGGGCAGATGCAGGCCTTTGCACCACTTCCCCAGCCGCGATCTGATTGGCAACCGAATCCGGTAAGAGCTGTATGATATCAGGCAAAATTTTCTTCTTTTAATGAATCCCGGTGCTTCCCTGCTATAGAAGACTTATAAATCAATTTTATTTAATCCATATATGAGCTGGCTTAAATGAAAATTTTTAAAGCCTAAAGATAAGGTGTTTTAATCTTTCAGGCAGGATTTACAAAGAAGGATTTTCAACATATCCTGGGGTTCGGCTTTTGACCCATGTATTGGTCGATGTTATCGATGTAACGCCTACGATCAGCCTGTATACACAGAGCTAACTGCTACGATGATAACAAGAAGGAAATCAAAAATTTATGCACTTTAAAATAAACCTGTATAATTATCTTTACCAGATAAATTTGATTGATACGATGAGAAAAATTTTAACCTTAGCCATTATTCCATTCATCCTCTCCTGTACATCGACAAAGCAGGCTGATCTTGTTGTGCATAATGCCAGGGTCTATACGGTGGATGGTAAATTTTCGGTAGCTGAAGCTTTCGCTGTAAAAGACGGGAAGATCATTGAGGTTGGGACGTCGGATGATATACTGAAGAAATATTCCGGGGAACAACTAGATGCTGGCGGTAAAACAGTTTATCCCGGGTTTATTGACGGGCACTCGCATTTTTACGGCTATGGTGCGGGTCTCCAGAATGCTGATCTCACCGGTACCAAAAGCTGGGACGAGATACTGGAGAAGCTTAAGGCTTTCGCGGCTGAAAACCCTGAGGGCTGGATCGTTGGCAATGGATGGGACCAGAATGATTGGGAGATCAAACAATTTCCCAATAATGAAACGCTGAGCAAGCTTTTTCCTGACCGTCCGGTCATACTTTCGAGGATAGACGGGCATGCGTCCATCGCAAATAAAGCAGCACTCGATATATCCGGCATTAAGCCCGGCCAAATGGTAAATGGAGGGGAAATAGAGACCCTTAACGGTAGGTTAACAGGTATCCTGGTAGATAATGCAGAGGGTCTGGTGTCTTCGAAGATCCCTTCTCCGTCCAGGGAACAAGTTCAGGAGGCTTTACTTGACGCTCAAAAAAATTGTTTTGCAGCAGGCCTCACCTCAGTAAGCGACTGCGGTATTGATCATCGTTTGATCCCGGTGATAGACGAACTGCAGAAAGGCAATACGCTGAAGATGCGGATCTATGGAATGCTTTCCGATAACAAAGCGAATTTTGATTATCTCTTCAACAATGGGGCATTTAAAACAGATAGATTAAATGTCCGTTCCTTTAAGGTCTACGCTGATGGGGCATTAGGTTCCAGGGGCGCTTGCTTATTGCAGCCCTACAGTGATAAAACTACTTCATCGGGCTTCCTGTTGAGTGATAAAAATCATTTTGCAGACGTTGCCGCGCGGATAGCAGAAAAAGGTTTCCAAATGAACACGCATGCCATCGGGGATTCTGCGAACCGTGAAATATTAAACGTTTACGCAAGGGTACTGAAAGGAAAAAATGACCGCCGCTGGAGAATTGAGCATGCACAGGTGGTGAACGAGGCAGATTTCAGGCTATTCGGAGAAAACAATGTGATCCCTTCTGTTCAAAGCACGCATGCAACATCTGATATGTACTGGGCCGGCGACCGTCTTGGACCTGATCGCGTAAAGTGGGCCTATGCGTTTAAACAATTGCTGGATCAGAATGGCTGGCTTATTCTGGGCACGGATTTCCCGGTTGAGAACATAAATCCTATGTATACGTTCTATTCTGCCGTTGTCAGAAAGGATATGAAAGGATATCCTGCAAACGGCTACCAGGTTGAGAATGCATTGAGCAGGGAAGACGCTTTACGCGGAATGACGATATGGGCTGCTAAAGGAAATTTTGAAGAGCAGGAGAAAGGGAGTATAGAAGCGGGAAAATTTGCTGATTTTGTGATCCTGGACCAGGACCTGATGAAAGCCGATGCGGAAGGCTTATTTAAAGTAAACGTATTAAAAACATATATCAACGGGGAAAATGTATACAACAAATAGACTATTGAAGGCGGGTTCTGCGGTTTTGGCGGCAGGAATTGGATGTGTTTTGTCAGCTTCGGCCTGCGCTCAGCCTGGCGACCATCGCACGAATGAAAAATACCTGAAAGAGCAGAAGACTATCGGACAATCAACCGTTCTTCTTAATAATTCAGCTAATATTATTCCTTTAAAAAATATTGGGGATCGTAAAATTGCCAGTATAAATATTGGATCTCCATACGGAAGCGTCTTTGACAGCATTCTCAGTAAATATGCGCTTGTTAAAAGCTTCTCAGCGACTGCTTATAATTCAGGACAAAATACGATGGATGATCTGAGCGATGACCTGAAATTTTACAACACCATTCTGATACAGGTCACGGAGCAGTCCCTTAATGACCCGAATACTCTTTCCTTTATTCTGGATAATCAAAAAAACAAGCAAATTATCCTAAGCCTGGCGGGCGACGTAAACAAACTAAAATTGCTTGATGCAGTTACTGCTCCCATTCTGTGGTCTGAAAAAAGCTCTGCAGAATCTTCTGATTTTGCAGCACAGTTAATTTTTGGGGGTGTGGCTGGTTCTGCCAGGCTCAGGCAGAATGTCTCCGCAAAATACCCGTCGGGAAGCGGATTTGCTACCCTTGCAGTTCGTTTAAAATATACCGTGCCTGAAGATGCGGGGGTAAATGTGGCAGACCTTAGGGGTATTGATGATATAGCAACTGAAGCCATCCGCGAGAGGGCAGCTCCGGGTATGGCGGTGATGGTGCTAAAGGACGGCAAGGTGATCTTTAATAAAGCATACGGTACGCATACCTATATCGATCCAAGCCCTTCAAAAATAACTGATATTTACGATCTGGCTTCTGTGACCAAGACTTCCGCAACAACAATGGCCGTCATGCGCTTGTTTGAACAGGAAAAGATCCGGCTGGACACCAATGTGGGTGCATATATCCCGAAAGCCCGAAAGACGGATAAGAATGATATTTCAGTCAGAGAGCTTATGCTGCACCAGGCTGGTTTAATCTCCTTTATCCCGTTCTACAGGAACCTTACAGCCAGCGACTACCGGCTTGATTCCTCTCCGGCATATCCCACAAAAGTTTCAGATAATTATTTTCTTCGTCAAGGATATTTTGAGCAAGTTATGTGGCCGCAAATGCTTAGCTCAAAGCTTGCTAGCCGTGGAAAATATGTCTACAGCGATCTGAGCATGTATTTCATGAGAGAGATCATTGAACGGCAATCGGGCGAGCATCTTGAGGATTACGTCATGGAGCAATTTTATCAGCCCCTTGGGATGACCAGGGCAGGATTTAATCCCCGTCTCAGGTTCGAAAAGGACCAGATCGTTCCTACGCAGGATGATAAGCTGTTTCGGAAAGTGCTTCTGGAAGGATATGTACACGATGAGGGGGCGGCTATGGCCGGAGGGGTTTCTGGTCATGCCGGACTTTTTGCCAGCGCCAATGACCTGGCTATTCTTTACCAGATGCTTTTGAATAAGGGAACTTATGGAGGCGCACAATACTTTAAGCCAGAGACTGTGGAGCTATTCACGGCCAATCAGTCTAAAGTCAGCCGGAGAGGTTTCGGTTTTGACCGCTGGGATCCCGACAGTAAGAGCGGTTATCCATCCAGGCTGGCGTCGCCGCAAACCTATGGCCATACCGGATATACAGGAACCTGTGTCTGGGTTGATCCAAAGTATAACCTGGTCTATATATTTTTATCGAACCGGGTCCACCCCGAGGTAAGTAACAAGCTATCTGATCTCAGCATCCGGGGCCGGATCCAGGATGTTATTTATGAAGCCATACTGAAATAACGCTGACAGGTTTTACACGCTATCAGCCTTGCAGCATTCTTACATAATATTAACATTTATATTCTTTAAATCAATTTACTTTGCATCATTGAAATTTCTTTTCCGGTTATATTTCAGACCCGATCATGAATATCAGCAAAAGAATTATACAAAAATGAAGATAGGAATTGTATGTTATCCCACCTTTGGAGGGAGCGGGGTTGTTGCTACTGAATTAGGAAAAGCGCTTGCCGACAATGGTCACCAGGTACACTTCATAACATACAGGCAACCTGCAAGGCTGGATTTTTTCTCCGAGAATTTATTTTACCACGAGGTTTCGGTCTCTAATTATCCCCTATTTGATTACCCTCCTTACGAGCTTGCATTAGCAAGTAAGCTGGTGGATGTCGTCAGGTTTGAGAAGCTGGATCTTCTGCATGTACATTATGCCATTCCGCATGCTTCGGCTGCATTTATGGCTAAACAGATCCTTGCAACCTATGGGATAAAAATCCCGGTGGTAACTACCCTGCACGGGACAGACATTACACTAGTGGGTAAGGACCTTACCTATAAGCCAGTGGTTACGTTTTCCATCAATCAGTCGGACGGCGTAACGGCAGTTTCAGAAAATCTTAAAGAAGACACCTATAAGCATTTCGACATTTGTAAGGATATAAAAGTGATCCCCAACTTTATCGATATGAATCGTTTTAGTTTGAAGGCAAAGGATCATTTTAAGATCGCTATTGCGCCTAATAATGAGCGGATCATTATACATACTTCAAATTTCAGGAAAGTAAAAAGAACACAGGACGTGATCAAAATATTTGAGA
>JBBJNR010000090.1:0-12571 GCA_037719315.1 Daejeonella sp. | reverse complement strand
ATACCTAACGAATTATAAAGGGTCAACAAAAGATATGTATACAGGGTAGCTACCGCCGGCAGGCTTGCCGCTCACACAAGAACATCAATATGAACTCATGCAAGCTTCATTACCTTTAAAAACAATTATATTCCAATGAAAAAACTATTCTGCTTTTTTTTAATCCTTGGCTCTGCCACTCTTTACGCGCAAATTCCGGTCGTCTTAACCGTTGAGAAGATCATGCGTGACCCAAAATGGATGGGTGTATCACCAACTAATATCCAGTGGGATGAAAATAGTCGCACTATATATTTCAACTGGAACCCTAAAATGGCTGATAAAGACGGCTTGTACCAGGTCACCGTTCCGAACCGTACTCCGCAAAAGGTTTCCGATGAGCTCAAGAAAAATCTGGAAAAAGGACCATCGACTTATTCCCGTGACCGGTCTAAGATTTTATTCGAGCGAAACGGAGATATTGTTTTGCGAAATGCGGGCAGCGGACAGGAAAACACCCTTACCAACACTGTGGAGCGCGAAAGTAATGCGCTATTTAGTAAAGACGAAAATAAAGTGATTTTCCAGCGGGGAGATAATTTATATAGTATGTCGGTTAATGACGGCTCTCTTATCCAGCTGAGTAATTTTACACGGACCCGGGTCCGCCCCGCCGCATCACTATCTAAGCAGGATGACTGGTTAAAAAAAGATCAGCTGAACGAGCTTGATATTGTCAAAAAAAGAGAAGAAGACCGTAAGATAGCGGAGAAAGACCGCAAGGATAATGCAGTGAAGCGCCCTAAAGAGTTTTACCTGGACGAGCGGAGCTCTGTGAATTCTTTAAGGCTTAGCCCGGACGAGAAATTCATCGTATTCCGTATCTCTAAAACAGCAGAAGGAAACCGGAATATTATCGTACCGAACTACGTCACAGTGTCAGGATATACAGAAGATATTAGTGGACGCACAAAAGTGGGGAACGCCTTAGCGACTTTCGAGAGCTATGTATACGATATATCAAGGGATACTATTTTTACAATTTCGACCAAGGAAATCCCGGGCATAAAAGACCTGCCCGATTATGTCAAAGATTATCCTGCACAGCTTGAGGAACGCAAGAAGAAAAATGAGGACCGGAAGGTAGCAATAGGCGCCCCCTTCTGGAATTGGGACGGCTCGTTTGCGGTAGTCGCTGTAAATTCTTTGGATAATAAGGACCGCTGGATCATGAAGCTTGACCAGGCAAGCGGAAAGCTCTCGCCTCTTGACCGGCAACGGGATGAGGCATGGATCGGCGGGCCTGGCATTGGCGGTTCGTTCGGCGGCGGCAATATGGGATGGATTGACAACAGCACGCTGTACTTTCAAAGTGAAAGCTCAGGTTATTCCCATCTCTACAGCATGAATATAAATTCGTTGGAGAAGAAACAAATAACGTCCGGCAAGTATGAAGTTCAGTCGCTGCGCTTGTCAAATGATAAAAAAAGCTTTTACTTCAGCGCTAATATGGAACACCCTGGCATCACGCATTTTTACCGCGTGGCGGTGCAGGGAGGGACGCCAGTTAAACTAACCTCGATGAAAGGCGGCAACGAGGTGGTCATTTCGCCGGATGAAAAATGGTTAGCTATCCGTTATTCGTATGCAAACAAACCCTGGGAACTGTTTATCCAGGAAAATAAAGCCGGGGCGAAGCCTGTACAGATCACAAACTCGCTGAGCGAAGAATTCAAATCTTACCCATGGAGGGACCCTGAAATGGTGATGTTCAAAAACCGTTTCGGATCGGATGTGTACGCGAGGGTCTATAAGCCCGAAAAAGCCGATCCATCAAAGCCTGCTGTCTTATTTGTACATGGCGCCGGCTACCTTCAAAACGTTCATTATTGGTGGAGCCAGTATTTCAGGGAATACATGTTTAATAATCTGCTTGCCGACAAGGGTTATACAGTTATTGATGTAGACTATACGGGCAGTTCCGGGTATGGCAGAGATCATCGCACTGGAATCTATCGCCATATGGGCGGAAAAGACTTAAGTGATCATGTGGATGCAGTTAAGCTCCTGGTGGAAAAATACAATGTAAATCCTGCAAATGTAGGCCTGTACGGAGGTTCTTACGGTGGTTTTATCACGTTGATGGGATTATTTACCGAACCTGAAGTATTTAAATCAGGGGCGGGGCTACGTTCCGTTACGGACTGGGCCCATTATAACCACGGATATACCTCCAATATCCTCAACGAACCTTACAACGATGAAAACTCATATAAGAAAAGTTCCCCTATTTATTTCGCTGAGGGGCTAAAAGGAAACCTTTTGATGGCCCACGGTATGGTTGATGTCAATGTAAATTTTCAGGATATTGTGCGCCTTTCCCAACGTCTGATAGAGCTTGAAAAAGATAACTGGGAACTGGCTGTTTATCCGGTAGAGGATCATGCTTTTACCGAACCATCAAGTTGGACCGACGAGTATAAGCGAATTTTAAAACTCTTTGAAACCACTTTAAAGGCTAAATAAAAGGCTGTTTAAGTTCTTTATTATCGATTTAAAAAACAATAATCATAATGAAAAATGTTGAAAACTTATTTGAGATAAATAACTAAAAATTGTAAATTTATAAAATAAAGGTTAATCAGCCTTAAAGCCATAAGTTTAATAAGTATAACGGAGCCCGGACATGCAGTGATTGTACTCCGGAAGGCGGATGGCAGCTTTAAGGTTTTACAAGTTTTTTAATTGTAATTTTTGGGAAAACGGTCAGATATCTATATCTGACCGTTTTTTATTTAGATTATTATTGACCGAAGTAAATTTTTTGTGTCATCAGGGTTAAACCTCGTTTTTTCATTACTTTCGGCTGTTATCCTGCATATATATGAACTTTCGCACAAGAGTACTTGTTTTTTTTCTGGCGGTTCCTTTATTCGCCGCAGGACAGTCTTCCCCGCAATCCAACTCCGCAGAAATTAAGCTGGACATTAAAAAATTAAATACGGTAGGGTCAGTGCTGTACATCGCCGCCCATCCCGACGATGAAAACACCAGGCTTCTCTCCTACCTGGCGAAGGAAAAGAAATTCCGGACTGGGTACCTGTCACTTACGCGGGGGGACGGCGGGCAAAACCTGATTGGCAACGAGCAATCAGAACTGCTGGGACTGATCCGGACGCATGAATTACTTGCCGCCCGGCGTACCGACGGCGCGGAACAATTTTTTACGCGTGCAATCGATTTTGGCTTTACTAAAAATTCAGAAGAAACATTCCGCATCTGGGACAAGGAACAGGTCCTTGCAGACGCCGTATGGGTGATCAGGAAGTTTAAGCCCGATCTTATCATTACACGCTTCCCTGAAGATGCCCGTGCAGGCCACGGGCAGCACGCTGCATCGGCGATCATCGCCCGTGAGGCATTCGAGGCCGCCGCCGATCCCAAACGCTTCCCCGAGCAGTTAAAGTCCCTTCAGCCCTGGAAGGCTAAACGTGTCGTGTGGAATACCTTCAACTTCGGCGGCAATAATACCACGTCGAGTGACCAGCTGAAAATAGATATCGGCGCCTTTAATCCCCTGCTGGGCAAAAGCTATGGAGAGATTGCCGCGGAAAGCCGTACCAATCATAAAAGCCAGGGTTTTGGAAGCGCCCGGCAAAGAGGCGAGGCATTGGAATATTTCACTCATACTGCCGGTGAGCAGGCAAAGACCGATATATTTGAAGGTATAAACGCTGACTGGAAACGTATAGCGGGCGGCGAGGCCATTGGGAAAATGATCTCAACAGCAGACCTGAAATTTAATATGGACAAACCCTCAGCTTCGGTGCCCGCGCTGGTTGACATTCTTAGGGCTTTAGAACAGCTTAAAGACCCTTATTGGAAGGCCCAGAAAATTAAGGAGACCAAATATCTGATCGCATCGGCCGCAGGCTTATGGTTTGAGAGCTACGCTGCCCAACCTGTTCATGCTTTAGGTGATAGCGTCGCGGTGCGTACACAGGTTATCGTACAGTCGCAGGCGGACGTCATCCTTAAACAATTTAACGGGCTTAACCAGAATGAAACCCTGAAAAACGGGCTTATAAAAAACCTTGGCAGCCGGATGTATGCAGGCACTATCACCGGGCCTTACTGGCTTCAGGGTAAACATGGTGTTGGAATGTATGCCATTTCCGATCCTATGTTAAGCGGAAGCCCGGAGAATGTCCCTGCACTTCATACAAACTTTACGTTTACAATCCACAACAAAGACATTACTTATTCAAGACCTGTTGTTTATAAATACACCGACCAGGTAAGAGGCGAGATCTACCAGGAATTGGTCATAGCACCCCCCGTTACGGCAACTATTGCTGAAAAAGCGTATGTGTTCTCCGGAAATAGCCCAAAGATGATCCAGGTGCAATTAAAAAGCTTCCGGGAGAAAGCTGCCGGCACTCTTACACCAAACGTTCCGCAGGGATGGAAGGCTGAGCCGGGGCAATTGGATTTTGATCTGCCGGTGAAAGGAGAAGAAAAGACCGTACAGTTCGTTATTACCCCTTCCGGGGATGTTAAGGGAGGCATATTATCACTTACTATTAATTCTGGCGGAAAGAGCTATGATCGCGGACATAAGATCGTAGCTTATGACCATATTCCCTTACAAACACTCTTTCCCCTTTCAGAATCCAGGGTCGAGCGGATAAATCTCAAAACCGGGGGCAAAAAGATTGGATACATTGCCGGCGCCGGAGACCTGGTCCCGGAGGCGCTTGAACAAATCGGCTACCAGGTGACGGTACTTTCTGAAAGCCAGATCCTGAACAATGATCTGTTAACTTTTGACGCAATCATTACCGGCGTCAGGCTGTATAATGTCAACGAGCGCATGAGTGTGATTCAGCCTAAATTAATGGAATATGTAAAAAATGGAGGGATAGTATTGGTCCAATACAATGTCAATAATCCCTTGCAGCTTCAGAATATCGGCCCATACCCTTTTAAGATCTCACGCGACCGGGTGACGGATGAAGATGCAAAAGTCACCCTCCTTGCCAGGGACCATGTAGTCCTGAATTATCCAAATAAAATAACGGAAGAGGATTTTGAAGGCTGGATCCAGGAAAGAGGCTTGTACTTCACTTCTGATGCCGATCCTCAATACAGCCGGATCCTGGGCATGAACGATCCTGGTGAGCCTGCAAAGGATGGGTCTTTGCTGGTTGCCGACTATGGGAAAGGCAGGTTTGTATATACTTCGCTCGTGTTCTTCCGGGAATTACCGGCAGGAATACCCGGTGCATACAGATTATTTGTAAATTTGATCACAAAAAAATAAATTTTATCATGAGCAATCACAAAACAACCAATTACAATTCATATTATTTGATTCCAGCACTCATTTGCGGTGTCCTCACCGGCTGGATTGTTACGGGTTCTGTGGGATACACGATCCTCGGCGCTGTTCTGGGACTTCTTACTGCAGGTTTCTGGATTAATGTAGTCGCTGATAAAAGTGAAGAAGCCTGATCAGGACCTTCCGCCGTTTGTCAGGACATGGAACCAGTTTTACTACCTTCTGGTGGTATGGCTGGCGCTCCTTATCGCTTTTTTCTATTTCTTTACCAGGATATTTGAATGAGCGCCACCGACTGGATAGTTATGTTCACAACCCTGTTTATAATTGTTATTTATGGCATTTATAAAAGCAGGGGCGCAGTCAATATAGACGGGTACCTGCTCGGCAATAAGTCCTTCCCCTGGTACTACGTAACCCTCTCGGTAATGGCCACACAAGCCAGCGCCATTACATTTCTTTCGGCCCCCGGACTCGCATATTCATCCGGAATGGCCTTTGTACAATTTTATTTCGGTCTGCCCCTGGCGATGATCGTACTGTGCATCACTTTCGTACCGATCTTTCACCGGCTCAAAGTTTACACTGCTTATGAATTCCTGGAAAAGCGGTTTGACCTTAAAACCAGGGCCTTAACTGCATTTTTATTCCTCGTTCAGCGGGGATTGTCTACGGGAATATCCATTTATGCGGCTTCTATCATCTTATCTACCGTCCTTAATATCGACACCACCTTTACTACTGTATTTATTGGCAGCGTGGTGGTCATTTACACCGTGTATGGTGGTACGAAAGCGGTTTCCTACACGCAATTTTTGCAGATGAGTGTCATATTTACAGGGCTTTTTATTGCGGGCGTAGTGGTTGTCAACCTGCTGCCGGAAACTGTCGGTTTTGGTAAAGCGCTGCAGATCGCAGGTAAAATGGGCCGCACAAATGCAATAGATTTCAGCTTCGACTGGAATAACCAGTATACCGTCTGGAGCGGGTTAATTGGTGGGTTTTTCCTGCAGCTTTCTTATTTCGGAACTGACCAGAGCCAGGTGGGACGCTATCTGACGGGCTCGTCTGTAAGCCAGAGCAGGCTTGGCCTGCTGATGAACGGGCTTGTGAAAATCCCGATGCAGTTCCTGATATTGTTAATCGGAGTACTTGTTTTTACATTTTATCAGTATCATCAGCCGCCGGTGTTCTTCAACAGCTATGAACTCGGGAAGCTTGAAAAGAGCCGGTATGCCCCTCAGCTTAATGAGATAAAATCTGATTATGCAGCTGCATTTAAAAATAAGCAGGGGGAAGTCGACAAGCTTGAAATTGCCTTAGATGCCAAGGACGAACGGGCCATAAATACCCAAAGGGCTCTTTTGCAGGATGCTGATGCAAAAACAAAAGCGATCCGGCAGCAAGCGGTAGACCTGATGAAAAAAAACGACCCTGATGCGGATACGAACGATAATAACTATGTGTTTTTAAGCTTTGTGACCAGCTATCTGCCGGAAGGGTTAATCGGGCTCCTTGTCGCTATTGTTTTTCTGGCATCCATGGGCTCTACGGCAAGCGCCTTGAATTCTCTGGCTTCCACAACGGTTATTGATATGTATAAACGCCTGATCAATAAAACAGACTCTGATGAAAAATACCTTTCAGTATCACGATGGGCAACTGTTATATGGGGTTTCTTCTGCATTTTGATGGCACTTTATGCGAGTAAAATGGGAAACCTGATCGAAGCGGTAAATATTCTGGGATCACTTTTTTATGGGACTATCCTGGGGATCTTCGTTGTGGCGTTTTACCTGAAGAAGATCGGAGGTTCTGCCACATTTATAGCGGCAATTATTACTGAGCTTATCGTGTTTGGATGCTGGATCGCAGACATGATGGCTTTCCTATGGCTGAATGTAGTGGGATGCGTCCTGGTGATGATTTTCGCATGGGTAATTCAGATCATATTAAACCGAAGAAGATCTTCCCCGGAGCTGTCCGGGACCTCCTGAATAAAGATTGAAATTAAGCAGCAGGCTTGATTGAAACCGTCAGGAAGACAGGGTGTCCGGCAAAAAAGAAACCCCTGCTTAACACAGGGGCTCCAACCTAAACCTTATCACAACGAACCGCTATGCAGTTCTAAGTAGTTAACCATCAAGATTTAAAAAAGTTCTTAAAACTTTACAACTTTTTGAAGTGCAGGATTTCCTTTGGAATTCCATCCGCTGGGGCGTCTCTAATGCCTCTAGTTGCAAACCTGTTTCCTGAAAAGAAAGATTTGCTTTTGAGTCTCAATGATCCGGGATATCGTTGATTAAGCAGTATGATAACCATTATCAGGTACAAATTTACAAATTGCATTTTACTATCAAACAAAATTGTTTGTTAGTAAACAACACTACTTTGTGAAAGCTGCCCTGTACACACAAATATTATTTGGCTTAAATACACATTTTTGAATCAATATAATAACAGGCTTTATTAATTAGTCCGCTCATTGGCCGCCTGCTGCTTCGGAAGGTAGTGCTTTGGCTTGGGCTGTGCTACCCGCACCAGACGATGCGGAAGAGAGGTGAACGGAGGTTTGCTGCTGGGGCTTAAAAAACGTACCTATAGGGCCCTGACGGGAGAAGCGGGCCTGCCTGCGGCAGCTTCCCTGTATACATATCTTTGTTGACCCTTTATAATTCGTTAGGTATGTTGCCACGGGCTTTAGCCCAAATTCTGATAAAATTCCTTATTTGGGCTAAAGCCCACTCACAAATAATCCAATACCTCCAGCTAAAGCTGGAGGCAATTGAGGCTGACTCGCAACTAACAATAGCTTTTCCGGAGGTAAATATTTGTGTATACAGGGTAGCTGCGGCAGGCAGGCGCGGGGGCCGGAATCGGTGAAATTTTGAAACACTAATTTGTAACGTCGGGATGGATTTCTGCTTAAATAATGACATTGGGCAAGCGGATGGAGCGAAGCAATCCCCCTTTGTCATTGCGAAGGATTGAAGCAATCTCCCTATTCATTATTTACTCTGATCCTTCTGCCTTTTAAAGGCCCACCCTATGAAAAGGTGCGGCAAATTGGACAACTTAACCTACAACTTATAACTTTCAACTTGCAGCTTTCCCCTTCCTTCGCTAAAGCTACGACGGGCGATGTACTTTCAACTCAAGTAAGCAAGGCTACTTATTTATATTTGTATATAATAATTGAATTGGTTAATTTTGAATATCAATAGTCGTTATTATGACAACAATAGATTCAGCATTACAAGACATTATGAAAATGGATTATAATTCCAGAGAAATGTTATTGGAGATCCTGACAAAACGTCAAATAGAAGCTCACCGAGAATCTATTGCAAAATCAGCTAAGCAGTCTTTAAAAGATTACCATTCTGGCAAAACCCTTCCTGTAAGTGCGACCGAAGCCATAAACAGGTTAAATTCTCTTTAAAGAATCCGATACCATTGGAGAGGAAACTGGTTTTATCAAAAGCCTTCGAAAAATCATACAAAAGGTTTACTAATAAAAACAGTGTATTTAAAAGCTCAATCATAAAAGCTATAGTTAAGCTACAGGATGACGCATTTGATCCGTCTCTAAGAACGCATAAATTAAGCGGGAAATTAGCATCTTATTTAGCCTGTTCATGTGGTTATGACTGTAGAATTATCTTCGTTATCCAAAAAGACATATCAAATCCAATCTGGAAAATGTTGTTTTATTAGATATTGGCACTCATGATGATGTTTATTAGACCTCTTAATTAATTAACGATACCATTATTGGTAACGATAATAAAGGTATTAAGCAGTTAAACCTGATCGATTTTTTGAGCATGGAGTTGCAGGCAAGCGGATAATGCCATTATTTAAGAAATGAGTAGTTCGTTGATTATGTGGAGAGGTGGCGGTAAGCGCCCACCACGAGCGATCCGGGACCCCCTGATTATACTCATATTAAAAATTGTAAACTTTTTAGGACGATAAATGATGCAAATCCACCCCTTGCCGCGCCTAACGTCATTATTTAAGAAATGAGTAGTTAAGTTGATTATGCGGAGAGGTGGCGGGTCAGGCCCGCCATGCAGAGAGGTGGCGGCTTTCGCCGCCATGACAACGCGTTATTTAGGAGAATGGGAGATTCCGGCGCGGAGGCCGGAATCTCCTAAACTTAATGTATTCTTTTTTCTATAAAAATTGTAAATTTGGATATGACAACTTTAACTGTTGAAATAGATAGAAAAAAAGATCTGCCTGCCCTTAAATCATTCTTAACCCGCTTAGGTCTTAAATATAAGATAGAGGAGGATGAATGGAGCGGTCTTTCAGAGGCTGAAATTAAAGGAATTAAAATAGGATTAAAAGATGTTGAAGCAGGACGTTTACATACACACTCAGAGGTAGCAGATATTATTGAAAAAAAAATAATAGGTTTACGTTCCAAAAATGCCTGATAACTCAATTCAATGGACTGAAAGGGCATTAAATGAATACGATCTATTAGTAGCTTATCTTTGGGAAGAATGGGGAGAAAATATTACAGTAAAAGTTTCCAAAAAGATTGATCAGTCTGTACTTCGTTTAAAACAATCACCTGAACAATTTCCAATAATTAATCAAGATAAAAGAATACAAAGATGTGTGGTTTCAAATCAAACCTCAATCTTTTTCACAATATCCAATGATTCTATTATAATTCTCTCCCTATTTGATCATAGACAAGATCCACAGAAGAAAAATCTATAAAACAATCACGCCTTCTTAAAGGACCCTGCTGGTGCGAGCTTCCTGGCTCGTATCTTATCTATTATTCTGTTCTTGAACCTTATTATGAGCATGGAGTTGTAGGCAAGCGGATAATGTCATTATTTAAGAAATGAGTAGTTCGTTGTTATGCGGAGAGGTGGCGGGTAAGCTCCCACCATGCAGAGAGGTGGCGGCTTTCGCCGCCATGACAACGCGTTATTTATGAGAATAGGAGATTCCGGCCTCCGCGCCGGAATCTCCGAAGTTTGAACACTAATTTGTCACATCGGGGTGGATTTCTGCTTAAATGATGACATTGGGCAAGCGGATGGGGCGAAGCAATCCCCCTTTGTCATTGCGAAGGATTGAAGCAATCTCCCTATTTTGAATCTGAAACTAAAGGAAATCAGCTAGCATGACAGTTAAAACTAAGAAGCAAATTCAAAAAAAAACTTTTTAGTTAAGACCGCTAAAGTTCATTTAACTCCCATCTCATTGACAAATTGACTCAACAACAAATTTGCTAATTGCTTATTAAATACCCCTTCCCCTCAACCATAAACCGAATTCCCACAAAAACAATCCCTGAAACCAGGATCAGGAGTAAAAATCCCTTCCAGTCTAAAGAACTATATATGATCAGCACATTTACCAACAACTGCACAATCATATATAAACCTGCAACCAAAAGATGCGGCCATTGTTTAACGTTAGCCAGGTACTGGTAAAAGTGGCTCCTATGGGCTTCAAAGATATTCTCCTTGCGGATCAGTCTGAAAATAATCGTCGTTACAGCATCCAGACCATACAAAAGCAGTAAACCGATATACTTTAACTCCTGCGTTTGAAGGATCAAAAGCAAAAGAAAGAAGATAATAATGAATGCTATACTCACACTGCCGACATCACCCGCGAAGCATTTCGCCTTTGTCCGGAAATTGAAAAAATTGAATACCAGCAAGGCCAGTGCAGACACCATCAGCCATTCGGATGAAGCGAACGATACTATGTACGCGTTGATCAGGTATAAGCTTATCATGGTGACCAGGCTGTAGGACCCGGTTATCCCATTGATACCGTCCATGAAATTATATGCATTAATGGTTCCAATAACCAGAATATAACAGATCCCAATCAGCCACCAGGGATAGCCCATTAAACCTGCCTGCGTAAATAGTAAGGAAACGGCGATTAAATGTCCAAGCAAGCGGACCTTGCTGGATAATGGGCGGAGATCATCATAAAAGCTGATCAGGCTGATCAGCATGAGACCCAGGATGAACAGCGGATAAGCAAAGCCGCTGACCAGGAATTGAAGTAAAAAGGCTATGGGGAACAGGATACCACCACCTCGTATCGTTCGCCTTTTGTGGGAACTACGATGGTTTGGCTGATCTATAATATTAAACTGAACAGCGAGTCTGAAATAGACAAGAGTAACAAAGAATAAGACAGGCAGATACAACAGGTACAGCATAGCTGCAAAGGTTATTTAATTCGGGGAATTAAACAAGCAAAACAAAGCAAGATAATTCTGTTCTGATTGGCTTTTATCCCTAATTTTCCGCGGGGAAAATAGCCATGGCGACCCGGCGGAGCGGCGAGACCATGAGCGCCTTAACCTGACGATTGCCCTCTGCCAAAAAACAGATTCGGGAGGACGGTCTTTTGGGAATTGTCCCGGCGAAAAGTCCGGCTAATTAATAGAACAGAATATGCCCTTAAAAAGAAAAATCCAAAAGGCAAATTTCATGCACTATCCATGCTCTATCTATGCTCTGTCTATGCTCTATCTATGCTCTGTCTCACCCTTGTCTCGTCCTTGTCTCGTCCTGAAATAGCTATACAGGTTAATGAATAATTCCTGAACTGGTTATACGCCGGGTTTTGTTAATCCCGGATGGGTTACACACTGCAATTTGTTATTCCTAATCGGGTTATACAAAACGTTTTTCTTTTCTAAAGTAACGGTCCATAACTTCTTCATATTCCAGGCCGGCATATTCACAGAATTCACGAATCGTGATCAGTTGATGAGGCTTTTTGCCGTAAAAACAGAGCATATCGACCATCCACCTATCTCCTGTCCGCTCACTCCGTCTTATAATTCTTGCAACCTCTTTAGCATAAATGCATAAAGGATCATCTTTCATTGGATAAAAACTTGGTTATCGCCCGACCTGGGTTAAAACAGTACCCATGAGCTAATTTGTACGTTGCAAGTTCATTAATAGCTATTTACATTAAAAGAACTGAGGCAACGGTTGCTTTCAGTTATTATACGGCGATGGCTGCGACCCTTTAGCCCAATGTCATTGAGTTAAGGGATACGTAGTTCGTTGATTGTGCAAAGAGGTGTACCGGATCGAGCCCGGCATGACATGGGTCAGGCCCGCCATGACAACGCGTTGTGGGGAGAATGAGGAGATTCCGGCCTGCCTGCGGTAGCTACCCTGTACACACAAATATTTACCTCCGGAAAAGCTATTGTTAGTTGCGAGTCAGCCTCAATTG
>JBBJNR010000089.1:0-12597 GCA_037719315.1 Daejeonella sp. | reverse complement strand
AAACCTGAAATAGTTAAATCTGATTTTGCAATATGTACTTGCTGGAAGGCTTACCTATGCATTCATTCTTGCCATTTTCCCGACACCATTCTTGCCATTTATCCTGTATCCTTATTTACCATTTATCCTGTAGTCTTATTTACCGTTTACAGCAGGTAAATAGGAGCGGTGCCATTCGCTAAAATCTTAGCTTTTTTGAGTGCAAAAAGTAAATTTATTGTTCTGATCATCACGCTGATAATTAAATAGTTACAAGGGTTTTCATGGGTTTGGCGAGACCTAAATTTAAGAATGGCAAATAGGTCTCGCAATAGACCCTAATCAGATGAAGAAAGTATAGTATAACTTGGGATACCTAAAAGCAAAAAACGCCTTAAATCAGTGATTTAAGGCGTTTTTGATCTTCTTTGGTAACTATCTGGCGGAGAGCTAGGGATTCGAACCCCAGGAACCTTTAACAGTTCAACAGTTTTCAAGACTGCCGCAATCGACCACTCTGCCAGCTCTCCGGGGGCAAAAGTACAAACTCCCGGCTAATCTGCAAACTAAAAACAGATTTTTTGATTTTACCGCTATAACTCCCCAGAGACATAGCGCGAAAACTGTTTAAGCCGGCATTCTATCAGCTTTTGCTCTCCAGCTTATTTTCAACAGGCGGCGTTTTAAAGGAATTAAACTGAGGCTTCACGATACGGATGCTCCGTTTTGAAAGGTCGATACTCGCATTGAGCTCAAATCCCACCAATATGATCAGCGAATTAAGATACAGCCAGATCATCAATACGATCAGGGTGCCTATAGAGCCGTAAAGCTTATTGTAGTTTCCAAAATTGTTGATGTAATATGAAAATCCCCAAAAGGTAAGCACAGCAAGCAGGGTAGCCATCCACGACCCTGCGCTGAAAAACCTCCACTTCTTAGGATGTGCCGGCCCATAACGGTACAGCAGAGAGATCGTCACAAAGTAAACGACAATTAGGATGAACCATCGCCCAAGGTTTAAGAGATAGATCCAGAATGCATCCTTAAACCTTAGCTCAGATTTAAGCAAGCCAAAGATATATTCCCCGATAGTCATGATGATCAGCCCGAATATAAGAGCGAAAGATATCAGGATCGTTAAATACAGTGCAACCAGGCGTTGCTTAAGCCAGGGCCTGGTTTCTGTGATCAGCGAGGACTTATTGAATGCCTGCATCAGCGTGTGTACCCCGTTAGTAGCAAAGATCAGCGCAAGTACAAAACCAAATGACAGCAACTGCGAATTTTGGTTGTTTACGATATCAAGCAAAGTAGTTTTTACGGCATCATAGGCTTCAATAGGTAATATAAGAGCTATAAGGTTCATCAATTGATTCTGGAAATCGTCAATTGGAATGTAGGGGATCAGCGTGAACAGGAAGATGATAGCCGGAAATATAGCCAGCATAAAGTTATAAGCGAGAGAAGACGCTTTATTTATCAGCTCGTCTTTGCCTATTTCCTGGAAAAAGAAGCTTGCAACAGTGTAAACGGGCAGGGGACTGAAGCCGGGCACTATCATCACCTTGGTCCATTCGATCAGCAGATAGTAAGGCCTGAATTTTAAAAGTAATTTATGCAGCCAGATCATTTATGATTTAGTTAAAATGCACCTTAATCCTGCTTAAAAAATCTTCGGATGGCATACACGCCCTGTTTCTCTTTTGATCGATAAAAACAAGCGTAGTTTCACCCAGATTGATTAATTCCTCTTTCTCGTTAAAGAGTTCATACTTAAAGTTAATTCTTAAAGCAGGCATCGTATCGAGGACAACTTTTACCGTGATTTCCTCGTCGTACAGCGCCGGCTTAATAAATTTACACTTTAACTCAGTTACGGGCATAATAATACCTGATCCTTCCATGGATTTATACGTCATGCCCAAGCTTCTCAGCATTTCTACGCGTCCCACTTCGTAGAATTCGGCATAGTTTCCGTAATACATATAGCCCATCTGGTCCGTGTCGGCATAGCGTACGCGTATCTTAGTTGAATGGCTGAACATTACTTTTTGATATTTCGTTCGTTCAAAGCTTGCTGAAATTTCCTCGCATTTACCTGGTGGGCCGCAAGTGTAGAGGCAAAGTTGTGATAGCCAGAAAAATCCTCCTTGGCACACATGTAGATGTAATTATGGCTTGCGTGATTGAGTACCGCGTCAATGGCATTGATACTGGGCATGGAGATCGGACCGGGCGGGAGCCCTGTTCTCCGGTAAGTATTATAAGGCGATTCTATCCGCAGATGTTTGTTCAGGACCCGTCTTATGGTAAAATCATTAGCCGCAAAAATTACCGTGGGATCTGCTTCCAGCCGCATACCTTTTTTGAGCCGGTTCATGTATAATCCGGCGATAGTTGGCATTTCTTTATCCATCAAAGCTTCGCCATCCACAATAGAGGCCATGATGCTCACTTCTATAGGTGTGAGGCCGATCTTTTCAGCCTTGGCCTTTCTTTCAGGCGTCCAGAACTTTTCATATTCCTCATGCATCCTGGTAACGAATTTTTCTGCGGAGGAATTCCAGTACAGCTCATAGGAATTTGGGATAAACATGCTATAAACATTATCTGTGTTAAACCCATATTTTTCTACAAAAGCTGTAGAGTCAAGCAGACGGCTGATCGACGCGGAATCAGTTTCAATCCTTTTGGAAACCATACTTGCAAGGGTACCTTTAAGCCTTACGTTCTGGAATGATATTTTAACCGGCTCCTGGTTGCCTGCTTTCAACATATTGATCAATGAACGGTTGCTCATTCCCTTGGTCAGACGGTATTTTCCGGGTTTAACCGTCGCGGGATAATCCATATTCTGTGCGGCGTTGAAAAAGGAAAGAGTATCCTTAACCAGTTCATCTTTCTTGATGGTATTAAATACATCTTCAAAATCCGATCCTGTTTTTATATACAGGTATTCTTCGTTATCAGTTACATTTGGCCCGAAATATTTGAGGTAATAATTAAAGGCCGTTCCAGCGAGCATGATCATAATAAATACTCCAAGGGCAATAAATACCTTAGATTTAAAGCTCAGTTTATTCTTCGTTTTTGTAACCATTCTATTCTGGTAATATAGTATCTATAATAAAGTATTCATCTTTCTCCAGGCCAGCAATCCGCCTTTCAAATTTCTAACATTCGTATAACCGTTTTGTGCTAACACACGGCGGGCAGTTTCACTTCTAAGGCCGTGCTGACAAATTAAGACGATCTCGCTATCTCGTTTATAATTCAGATCTTCTACATCGCTTAACAATATACCGAGCGGAATATTATCTCCTCCCAAATTAAAAGTCTGGTATTCCAGCTCTTCCCTGACGTCAATGATGATAAATTCTTCCGCAATAGGGTATCGTGCGTTAAATTCAGTTGCCGAAATGTCCATAAACTATTGGTTGTCCAGTGTCACGTCAATTTGAGTACCTATGGTTACTTTATTCAGCGTATCACTGATCGCCGGAAACTGTTTAATTATCTTCGCGTTAACCGAATCTATTACCCCGCCTTCGTAGATTACTTCTCCTAACATTAAGGACGATCCCAACAGGGATAACCGGGCTTCATTAAGGTTGAGTCCCAGTAAATTCGGTATATCTACTTCGCTCGCACCCAGGCCATCGCCTAACACAAGGTCTATCCGTGACCCTTTCGGAACTTGTTGTCCACGTGTTATGTTATTCCCGCCAAAAGAAGAGCTGATGATCACATCTCTTGCAACATCTGATATATAAGATGTATCGCCCACTTTTAGCTGGTAATTATTCAGTATGGACCTGACTTCCAGGAACGTTTTACCGCCGATATCAGGAAACTTAATATTGGGAGCATCGCGTGTGACGATGAGATAGATCGTCCGCTTCGCTTTTACGTTGGTATTTGGATCCGGATCCTGCTCAACAACTATACCAGGCTCTTTATCAATAAGATAGACAGAATCGTTAATCTGATACCTGAGTCCCTGGTTTTCAAGCAGTTCAACGGCTTGCCCGATGGAGAGCCCTTTTAATTTTGGTACCGGCATACCTTCACCATGGTGTGTATAAAAACTGAGGCTGTAAAATATCACCAGTAAAAAAGCAATTATAGAGACTCCTGCAATCAGGAGATTTTTGCGGAATGTTTTGGTTTTTACGTAGTCAAAAAAATTGCTCATTAATCGCTTTCTTAGATCCAGATGCTTTAGTTAATGCTATTCTGAAAAGCCGGTTTTCATTGTCCAAAATTAAATCAAAATTTGGCAATACCGAAGATAAATATTCCTGCCCCTTATACTCCGATAGTTTTTTCCAATTATATTTGGCCTAATGAAGAAGATAATAGCGTTAGTAACTGGCGGATTTACGGGCGAGACGGTTGTATCATTTAAAAGTGCGGCTTTTGTAGGGTCTCAATTGGATAATGAGAAATACGAAGTTTATAAGATCATAATCCTGAGAGAAGGATGGTATCACGAAGGTGATAATTCACGAAAGTATCCCGTCGACCGCAATGATTTTTCATTAAAGATAGGGGAGAGGGTCATCCGTTTTGATGCCGTATTCATGATGATTCATGGTTCACCCGGGGAAGATGGAAAGCTGCAGGGCTATTTTGACATGCTGGATATACCATACACCAGTTGTGACGCGCTTACATCATCGCTGACGATGAATAAAGGATATTCAAAGGCCATTGTAGATGGAATACCTGGTCTCCATATCGCAAAGTCAGTTCAGCTTTTTGACAACTCCGCAAAAAATTCTGATCTTTTACTGGCTTCATTAAAGCTTCCCTTGTTTATCAAACCTAATAATGGCGGGAGCAGTATCGGGATGAGCAAGGTAAAATCTTCCTCGGAATTACCAGAAGCTCTTTCAAAGGCATTTAGAGAGGATACACAGGTTCTGGTGGAAGAATTTATCCAGGGACGGGAGTTTTCAGTTGGCGTATACAATGGTTCTCATGGCATCACTGTTCTTCCCGCCACGGAAGTGATCCCTTCCAGCGACTTTTTCGACTTTGAAGCCAAATATACTCCCGGCGCTACCGAAGAAATCACGCCGGGCAGGATGAGTGAAGAAGAAAAAGCCAGGGTGGAAAAAGCGGTAATAGATATTTATACAAGGCTGAATTGCCGGGGGATGGTCCGTATTGATTACTTCCTGCAGGATAAAACAAGCGATTTTTACTTCGTGGAGATCAATACTATTCCGGGACAGACGGCTCAGAGTTTTATTCCGCAGCAGGTTAAGGCTGCCGGTATGGTAATCGGCGACTTCTATGGAGAACTGATCGAGAAAGCCCTGGAACTTAGATAGAATATCTTTTGATCATTTCTGCCGATACTTTTAATCCCTTACCGGTTTTAATATCGATCATGACGTAGTCGAACCAGCCATCACAAGCTACTTTTCTCGTTTTGGAGATCACGATTTCAAATTTAACCCTGCAGCCCTTCGGATTGATGGTCTCGATTCCTGTTTCTACCGTAAACGTATCTCCCAGCCCCAATGGGCGCTTGTAATCTACATAAGCCGTCCTCACAACCCAGCCGTAGCCCTGTTCAAGAAAAGTTTCCATCGGCATTTTATAGAAAGCTTCCATTTGTTCATACCTCGCAGCAAGGACATAATCAAAATAGGTACTGTTATGAACATGGTTGAACATATCAATATCGTCAGGACGAACTTTGAATTCGGTTTTGAAGGAACTGTATTTGAGTGGGGTTTCCATTAGGGACGAAATTCGGAGTTAAATTTGAGAATAAGAAATATTACCGATGTGTTACGTCTTCCGGTTAGTTCGTTTACCAGTAGCCAGACCGAACGGCTAGTAACTCTAACCCCATTGAGTACCCCTAAACTTATCTTCACCGCCCAACATCCTATGCATCCTAGTCCAGACCCAGCCATCCAGCATCCTATCATCCTATCATCTATGCATCCTAATCCAGACTAACATCCTATGCATCTTAATCCAGACAATATTCCAACCCCTATTTGTAATTAACCATCTTAATCGTATCTTTGCATCCAATTAACACATTTTATTAACCGCTTTAATATTATTCAGGTAATGTATTTAAGTACAGAGTACAAGGCAGACATTTTTGCCAAGCACGGAAAAGGTGCTACAGACACAGGTTCTGCAGAAGGACAAGTAGCATTATTTACCGCTCGTATTGCTCATTTAACCGGGCATTTGAAACAAAATAAGAAGGATTTTTCTACACAATTATCTCTTCAAAAACTTGTAGGTAAACGCCGCGCCCTGCTGGCATATCTTTACAAAAAAGATATTAACAGGTATCGTGCAATTATCAAAGCATTAGAGTTAAGAGATATTATTAAATAATCTTAACAAAGCATTGAGAAGCCATCCTTAATATGGGGTGGCTTTTTTAATTATTAGAAACCACATAAAAGAAGGTGTGCTCAAAAGAGGAAAAGTACGCCGCAACATAAACCAATGAGTTATAACGCAATAAAAAAATCATTTGATCTGGGCGATGGCCGCATGATCGAAATCGAAACCGGTAAACTAGCTAAACAGGCTGACGGTTCGGTTGTAGTAAAAATGGGAGATACCATGTTGCTTGCAACAGTTGTATCTTCAATAGGAGCAAAGGCAGGAACAGATTTTCTACCATTATCTGTTGATTATCAAGAGAAATACGCTTCCACAGGACGTATTCCCGGTGGCTTCCTGCGTCGTGAAGCCCGACTTTCTGATCATGAGGTTCTGATCTCACGTTTGGTAGACCGTGCTCTTCGCCCAATGTTTCCGGATGATTATCATTCGGATACCCAGGTGATGATCTCTCTGATCTCAGCTGATAAGAATATTTTGCCAGACTGCCTTGCAGGTTTGGCGGCATCTGCAGCGATCGCTGTTTCAGATATCCCGTTTAACGGACCTATTTCGGAAGTAAGAGTTGCGAAAATTGATGGAAAGTTAATCATCAATCCTTACTTGAGTGATCTGGAGCGTGCTACGATCGATCTGCTGGTTGCAGGAACAGAAAATGATATCGTGATGGTGGAAGGTGAGGGTGACGAAATTTCTGAAGAAGAAATGGTTGAAGCTATTGAGTTCGCTCATAAAGCCATCATTATCCAGGTCCAGGCTCAAAAAGAACTTGCTGAGATGGTTGGCAAAACGGTAAAGCGCGAGTACAGCCACGAGTCGCACGACGAAGAATTAAAGAAGCAGGTTTACGCAGCAACCTATGATAAAGTTTATGCAATTGCTAAATCACAATCTGCTAAGCACGAAAGAGGAAATGCATTCGGGGCGGTCCTGATGGACTTTATCGGGACTTTAGGTGAAGACCTGAACGACACAACCGGCTTTCTTGCAAAAAAATATTTCCACGACGTTCAATACGATGCAATTCGTAACCTGGTTCTTGATGAAGGAATTCGGTTAGATGGCCGTGATGTGCGTACCGTTCGTCCGATCTGGAGTGAAGTTGGTTATTTGCCTTCTGCACACGGATCCGCAGTATTTACCAGGGGAGAAACACAATCATTAACTACGGTTACATTAGGCGCTAAGTCTGATGAGCAAATGATTGATGGCGCTTTCTTTAACGGTTACCAGAAATTCCTTTTACATTATAATTTCCCTGGATTTTCTACAGGTGAAGTTCGCCCTAACCGTGGTGCCGGCCGTCGTGAGATTGGTCATGGTAACCTGGCTATGCGTTCTTTAAAGAAAGTTCTTCCCGGAGATGAAAATCCATATACTATACGTATCGTTTCAGATATCCTTGAATCGAACGGATCATCGTCAATGGCTACGGTATGTGCCGGTACGCTTGCGCTGATGGATGCTGGTATCAAGATCAAAGCTCCTGTTTCAGGAATTGCTATGGGATTGATCACTGATGAGAAAACAGGAAAGTACGCTATTTTAAGTGATATCCTGGGTGATGAAGATCATTTAGGGGATATGGACTTTAAAGTTACAGGAACTGAAAAGGGCATCGTAGCTTGTCAGATGGACTTGAAGATCAATGGTTTAAAGTGGGAAGTGTTAACTGCTGCTTTAAAGCAGGCGAATGAAGCACGTCTTCACATCCTGAACGAGATGAAGAAAACTATCTCTGCATCACGTGAGGATTACAAACCACACGCTCCGCGTATCGTTACCTTGAAAATCGATAAAGAATTCATCGGCGCCATTATCGGCCCCGGAGGAAAGATCATTCAGGAAATGCAGCGTGAAACTGGCGCTACCATTGCTATCGAAGAAAAAGATAACCAGGGTATCATCCAGATCTTTGCTGATAATAAAGAAGCGATTGATAAAGCCGTTAGCCGCATTAAGGCTATAGCTTCAAAGCCTGAAGTTGGCGAGATATACGAAGGTAAAGTGAAAACGATCATGCCTTTCGGTGCTTTCGTTGAGATCATGCCGGGCAAGGATGGCCTTCTTCATATTTCTGAGATCGACTGGACGCGTCATGAGACGATGGACGGCGTTTTGAATGTTGGCGATGTAATTCAGGTTAAACTGCTTGATGTAGATAAGCAAGGTAAATTAAAGCTTTCACGTAAGGCATTATTGCCGCGTCCTCCAAGACCGGAAGAAACTAAGCCTGCTGAAGCTTAATTTCAGAATCTTTCAAAATTTATACCTGGCCAGAGCAATTTGGTCAGGTTTTGTTTTTTTAAGCAATTAGAATAATCTAAATATGGATGTTTTCGATGAAGAAAACTTCGTTTTGGATAAAATCAGAAGGATTATTTAAGATGAACAGTTCAGAAGTGATTAGATATCCTTCGTTTTAATCTGTCATATTCTGCATCAAAATTGTAAATTTGAATCATGAAGCACCTTATTGCACCCTCTGTACTGGCCGCTGATTTCGCCAATTTACAGCATGATATAGAAATGATCAACCAAAGCGAGGCTGATTGGTTTCATATCGACATTATGGACGGAATATTTGTGCCGAATATATCATTTGGCTTTCCCGTCTTAAATGCGATCCATAAGCATGCGAAGAAACCCTTAGATGTGCATTTGATGATCGTGGATCCCGACAGGTATCTGGAAGAATTTAAAAGATCGGGTGCTGAAAACATTACGGTGCACTATGAAGCATGTACGCACCTTCACCGGACATTAAGCGCGATAAAGGATCTTGGATGCCGCGCTGGCGTTGCTCTGAACCCCCATACGCCCGTAAGTGTCTTGCAGGATATCATAGAGGAAATTGATTTGGTCTGTCTGATGTCTGTCAACCCCGGATTTGGAGGCCAGAAATTTATCGAATATACATACCAAAAGATCCAGTCATTGAGATACCTTGCTGCAGGAAGGAAGGATGACCTGTTGATCGAGATAGATGGCGGGGTCGGAGATCAGAATGCCCTAACTTTGCTTCGGGCGGGGGCTAACGTCCTGGTAGCGGGCAATGCAGTTTTTGCTTCTTCTGACCCGTCTGCAGCTATCGTCCAGCTAAAGAATCTTAGTCCTGAACTATTAACTTCCTGATCTGAATATGTGAAGCAGAAAAGCAAATGTTTGACACAGGGATTTGATTCAAGGTGGCTTGATAAACGTGCACTCAGGCCTCTCTTTTATTCATTTTTTCTCTTTTGTATTTGTTATTCTTTTAACTCTAATGGACAAGAAGTTACAACCATAAAAGGCGTTGTAAGCTCGTCCAAGGGGGAATTGTTAAGCGGAGTTAATGTCCGTGTAAAAGATCAAAAACTAATTATTGAAACCGATAAGGAAGGCGGTTATTCATTCAGCGCGGTTCCGCTTAATATAACGATTACTTTTAGCCGCCTGGGGTATAAAACCCTTAGCCTGGAACTTGGACTGATCAGTTCCCGTGATAATATCCAGGACGTTATCCTCTTCCCTGAAGTGCAGTCGCTCGATGAGATCCACATAACTGAAAAATTTAGCGGTAGCAACTTCAAAGTGATGGAGCCCGAAAAACTAAGTGCGTATCCCAATGTATCAGGAAGTTTTGAAAGCGTTATTAAAAATATGCCTGGGGTTTCCGTAAACAACGAATTAAGCTCTCAATATTCTGTGCGCGGAGGTAATTTTAATGAGAACCTTACTTACCTCAACGATATTGAGATATTCCGTCCGGTTTTAATCAGCAAGGGCCAGCAGGAGGGCCTTGGCTTTGTAAATCCCGACATGGCGGGAAGTATACGATTTTCTGCAGGCGGATTTGAAGCAAGGTATGGCGATAAGCTATCGTCCGTGTTAGATGTCCGGTATTCCAGACCCGATTCCATTTCTTTGCAAGCCTCTGCGGGCTTGCTTGGTAGTTCTGCCACATTCAAACTACCGCTTAAAAACAGTTATGTTCTTGCCGGAGCGCGGGTAAAAAAAAACCGGGAACTGCTGGAAAGACAAAACTTATCCGGGGCATTCAGTTCTGAATTCGCAGATTATCAATTGCTTTACAAACAGGATTTTAGCCAGAAGTTTAATGTATCATTTTTCGGGAACTATAGTAAAGGGCGGCTGAATGTTTCGCCCGCACTCCGGGAAACAGAATTCGGTACCTCTGACGAGGTATTAAAGCTATTTGTTAGTTATAGCGGACAGGAGTCGACTCATTATGAATCACTTATGGGAGCGCTAACATTTGCCTACAATTTATCGAACAACTTTAATCTTAAATGGATAAGCTCCATATCACGGATAAGCGAATCTGAAGACACAGAGCTTCTGGGTTTATATACGTTCGATGAACGGGATGGAGCACTGAATCCCGGGAATCCCGGAAGCTTCTTAGGAAAAGGCTCTCAATATGATTATTCACTGGGCAGACTGAAAAGCATGATCTATAACTCGGAGATCCGCGCGTACAAACAATACCGGAAATCTTTTCTAGAGTTTGGTTTGAGGCTGCAGAATGACGAGATACAAAATCACCTCATAGAATACAACGGTATTGATTCTACAGGATACTCTGCGCCAGGCGCCGGGAATTGGATATATTCAGATCGGATCGATGAGCAAAACGACGTTTATATCCGGAGAGTCAATGGATTTTTGCAAAATACCTATAGCCTCAGCCCATATACCACCTTCGCCGCAGGAGTACGTGCTAATTATAATTCTTTTACCCGGGAAACACTTATAAGTCCCCGGGTTTCACTGATGTACTACCCGGATAATACGAATGGGTTTTTGCTGCGGTTTTCTGCCGGATCTTATGCCCAAACGCCTTATTTCAGAGAGCTGATCAATTTTAACGGAAGCCTAAACAAGAATGCCCGGTCTCAAAGATCAATCCAGTTATTAAGCGGGGCAGATTATAAATTTAATGGCTTAGGCACCAGGTTGAAATTCACTTCTGAGATTTATTATAAGTTTCTGAACAGGATTACACCCTATAAAATCGAGGATCTGAGACTTCGCTATTTTTCAGACCAGCAATCTACCGGATATGCTGCCGGAGCAGATTTTAGTCTCAGCGGTAATTTTGCGAAAGACCTGGAATCTTCTTTCCGCGTATCTTTCATGAAGACAGAAGAAGATATAAAAAATGATCTCTATTTTATAACCAATGCTGCAGGTAATCGCGTTCCGGTGATGCCAGGCCATTTGAGGAGGCCTTCTGATCAGAGGGTTAACTTGGGAATACTCTTCCAGGACCGACTTATTCAGAACCCTACGTACAAGGTGCATCTTAATCTGTTCTTTGCCTCAGCGTTGCCTACCGGACCGCCGGGGTCTCAGCGATACCAGGATGTTTTTAAGATCCCTGCTTATAAACGTGTTGACATTGGCTTCTCAAAGGACTTTGCAGATCCGGACAGCAAGAGGATTATGCCGTTTGTTAAAAGGTATTTTCAGGGTTTAAGCGTCCACGCCGAAATATTCAACCTGCTGAATATAAAGAATACAGCGTCTTATTTATGGTTAAGAGACGTTAATAATATTCAATATGCTGTCCCTGATTATCTCACATTCAGGAAATTTAATTTAAGGATAGCAGCAAAGCTGAAAAGCAAATAAATAATTATTGGTGTTCGGTTAAATCATGGAATAGCAAAAAATCAGAGTTTTCGTCTTGTGAAAGCAGAAGCCCCAACTATATCCCGGCTTCCCTCTGTTGCCCTACCGTGTACCCACATCTTTATTGCAGTTCACTAATCGGTGCGAAATTAGTTTGGATTACATGGTTCCCTATGATTTCATCCTTTGGTACACATTGAAGCCCTCCAGGCTTGGCTTCGTGTTAATATTTATTGGCTGTATCTGCAGCTGTGGGATAGCACGATAGTTGAAAAAGGGGGTCGTGGCTTTCGCCACGATGACAATTATTGCTATAAAATTTTGGAGATTCCGGCTCGGAGGCCGGAATCGGATGTGCAATAACGCCACACAAATACAACTGCACCAGGTTAGTTTGGCATGAAATGGTTTCTTAAAACATTTCCGTTGTTGTAGATAGATTCCGGCCTCCGAGCCGGAATCTCCTAATTCTCCCCAAAATGCGTTGTTGTCATGGCGGGCCTGACCCGCCACCTCTTTGCACAATCAACGAACTAATGCGAATCAAGGGTTAACATAATCAAAAATAGAGGATAAAAAATAATAAAA
>JBBJNR010000088.1:0-12603 GCA_037719315.1 Daejeonella sp. | reverse complement strand
TTGGGAAAATTGCAGCAGCTTTTATTTATTTAATCTTTTAACCCTTGATTCGCATGATTTGGTATAGAAACCGGGTTTAATCCATAAAAATAATTACAGGATTTTTCCTGGGTTTCAGTCCGGAAAGGTGAACATTCGGCAGGGCGTCCCAGCAGGCCGTGACGTAAATGGTAATGTAAAAAGCAAATGTTTGATACACTAACCTTACCCAATCCAGAAATCCTTTTAAACTTTCTCGGGACACTAGTGATTCGCTTATTTGCTGATTCGTTTTATCGTAATATAGTCACCGAGCCGGAAATGATCTTCCTGCCATTTTTTGGGTTGATAATATAATAATATGTACCTACAGGCAGATCCGAGCCATTTTTTGTTCCATCCCAGGGTGTCAGATAGTTAACAGACTGAAAAAGCTTTTCTCCATAACGGTTAAATATGTTAACCGTTGCATCAGGGTAACTTTCAAGATATTTTACATTCCAGGTATCATTGACACCATCCCCATTGGGTGTAAATGAATTAGGCACCTCAGGAAATTTCAGGACTTTGATAGAAATTTCCGCGATTTCAGTACATCCTTTATCTGAAGTAACTGTTAAGGTATAGGTTATATCTTCCGTAGGGGTTGTTACCGGGTTCAAGATGTCATCCTTATCCAAGTAGGTGGATGGAGTCCATTTATATGTTAAATTGCTGCCTGTAGCCACCGCAGGAAGTTTAATTCGTCCGCCGTCCAACACAAAAAGATTTGGCACTATCGTGGCGGTAGGTATTTCATTAACTGTAATCGTTTGAGTTTTAGAATCAATACAACCATTATCGGCAGCAAAAGTATACGTTAAGGTATGTGTTCCGATACCTGCAATGGCCTGATTGAACAATCCCGAAGAAGTAACTCCTTTTCCTGTGTAAGTTCCCGTGCCTGTTAAAACACCATGTATTTCCTTCGCCTGTGTTAATTGTATCACATCAGAATCTGAACAGATATCAGGTATACTGTCAAACTGTACCCTCGGAACAGCCTGTAATGTAACGGTAATAATTTCATCGTCCATACAGATACTGCCTGAATAGGCTACCATTCTAACGCTCACTGTTTTAGTAGCGGGAGTGAAGAATACCGGATAAGTATAGGAATATTGCTTTGGCGGATCGGTTCTCTTTGCCGTGCTATCATCCGTAAATTTCAATAATGGGTTATTTCCGTAATCATAATACCACTCTATTTTTGTGATCTCACCGAAATCTATCGTTGTACGGTCTTCGAAAACAACCTTTGCATCGCTGCATAGTTTGTCAGGGGTAACAACTGTAAAACCAGCTATCGGTATGCTCCCAGCCACTGTTAAGGTTTTTGTTAAGGTAGTGGAGCATCCGGCCTGCGATGTAACAACCAATGTCACCTGGTAATCCCCAGCCTGGGAATAGCTGTGTGAAGGATCTTTATCAGTAGATGTATTAGGCTTCAGCTGAGTCGCATTCTGATCTCCAAAATCCCATGAATAACTAAAAGGCCCGTTAGTACCTGCAATTGATGACTTGTCTTTAAAACCCGCTGTTCCATTAATTAAACAAGACGGAGGCAGTTCGAAATCTACTGATGGAACCGCTAATACCGTTATGGTCTTTGTTATTGTATTCACACAGCTTCCGCCGGTATAAGCCAGCATTTGCACCTGGTATGTTTTTGATGCCGGAGATGAAAAGGCCGGATAGCTATGAGAATAAATACGGCTCGGAGCAGCTCTTAACGCCGGACTATCATCTGTTTCTTTAACGTTAGGATTGTTAACCAAATCATATATCCATTCGATTTTCGTTACTTCTTCATCGAGTTCAACCTTCACATTATCTTCAAAATCCACAGGTTTATCGCTGCATAACAGGTCCGGATTTTTTACAGTGAACCCGGCTTTAGGAACACCTCCGTTTACAACAAAGGGTTTACTGATAGTCTCCTCACATCCGTTTGCGGATTTGACAGTCAGTTTCACTGTATATCTCCCCGCTTTAGTATAACGGTGAGAAGCATTTTTCGAAGTCGATGTATTTGGCCGCTGTGCATTGGCCTGTGCATCACCAAAATCCCATAAATAGGTTAACTGCGATTCAGTGCCATCCGAAATAGTACTGGTATTTGTAAATACTGCGGATCCGTCAGTAAGACAAAAATCAGGGACTTCAAAATCTGCCCTTGGCAATGGGTTTACTATGACTTCAGCAGAGTAAACGCTGCTTATGCAGCCTTTATCAGTTTCTACGGTTAACTTTACAGTATATTTTCCGGCTACAGCAAATGCATAGCTGGGATTTTGATCTGTTGAAGTTTTTCCATCCCCAAAATCCCAACTCCATTTGACGACTACTCCTTCATTTGCCAGAGATTTATCTGTAAACTGAATGGCTTTCGTTTCGCAGTTGAGGATAGAAGTTGTGAATGAAGCATCCGGTGTTTTATTAATATGAACGATTAATGGCGCTACAGGTGAAGACTGGCAACCAGCATCAGATTCAACTATTAATGTGACATTATAGTCTCCGCTAGCAGCATAGCTATGCTGTACGGGATCTCCAGTTGTTTTAGTTTCTGTAATGCCATCGCCGAAATCCCAATACCATTTGATAATGGTGGTGGCGTTTGGGGTGCTTGTGTTGGTAAACGTAACAGGAGAAGCTATGCAGGATTGTTGCTTATCGACTGTAAAGGATGATTGAGGAACATTTAAAATTTCGAGGTTCAGATCAAGTTCATCCGTAGACCCGCAGCCATCTGATGAGGATTTTTCTGCAAAAAGTTTGATGGCATATATCTTGGCGGTATTAAAGATAATATCATTTATTACTTCATATGTATAATTTGTAATGCCGTTAATCACTTCGGTCTTAAGGAGTTTTATTGGAACCTGGGTTGGTGCCTGACCATTATCCAGATCCAATGTTAATTTTGTAGGCTCATAAGGTAAAGTGACGTCAAAATTATAGGCCTCATTCAGGCAGCCGGTCGTTTTTAATTGTTTGGTAGAAGCAGTACGTGCCTGCAGTCCGGTAGAAACTAAACTAGCGCCAGCAGCATAACCATAGGATTCTGCATTCCCGAAGCCATAGGCAATGGCATTAAATCCAATGTTTGCCTGTAAATTGTGCGTACCGGGCGCCACGTCGATTTGGGCAGATGAGAATCCTGGTGCAGCTGAAACAGGTTGGAAATTTAAAACCTGAGCGACTCCATCTATTGTAAAAGATGATACTCCGCTAGTGGGAATTACAACATTGATATAATGCCTTAAAATCAAATTTAAGGGGGTAGAATACATGGTGATTTTTTTCAGCGTCTGTTCCAGTGGATTTAGGAAGATCATTTCCGGATCACCGACATCGCCTTGCAAGGGAGTACAATCTATTGTTTTACCTTGAGTAACCGCATATTGGACGGCTTGTATCTTTTTGTCGGATTCGATGTGATTGACAGTCCGACTTGGAAAATCGTAATACAGGTTATTTATAAAATTTGAAGGCGGAATCTCTGCACCGTTTAGTTTTACAACCGCGCCTGGGTCACTTTTGAAAATCCTGTAAACATCATAATTCCTATTTTTTGAAGGAACTGTAATAAATGTTTTCCCCCAAGTGGCGGTAGGATAAACCTGCTGAAACAGATTGTCGGCAGAACCAGCAGTCCCATTCGTATTTAAACAACCGATGGATATTTTGCCACTGCCCGAGAATACAGCTATTTTTTTACAAGGCTCATTTGAAGTGGAAATAGATTTTATTATTGTTCCAGTTAAGTCTGTGCCTTTAAATGGGTTGTTTGTAGTGGTGCGGGTTCCAAATACCTGATAAATCTCACCTTTGTTTAATGAAATAGGGGGAGATTGAACTCCCGCCTGTAAATTTCCAAGTGTACTAACAGATGGTGTAATAACTATTTGTGTGTTATCTTCTACAGCTACAACAAAAAAGAATGAATTTGAATTGGCTTGATTTGATTCCTGAGTGTAATTAATTGAAAAATATTCTTTGCCAAGCGTATTTGTAGGCAAAACCAGTGTGGCACCAGATACAGACTGATCATAAATATGGGAATATACAACGATCGGCTTCAGAGAGGTTATGTGTATGCCCTTGCCCGAAATCTTTCCTTCACTATTACCAATATAAGCACTTTGGGGAATGGTTACATTGGTTATGGCGTTTGCTGTAACTGTAAAAGGAATATCTACACCACCTACATTCACTATTCCAGAAGTGTTTACATCTGAAGTGATATAAACCACCATCTCCTGCCCGATATTCGTATTGTAACCGGCCACGTGATTACCGTAAGCCAGCCAGAAATCTGTACCCTTATTAGAAGTGCCCTGGGCATTAGAAAAGCTGAAATTCCCCAGCACGAAATATGCTGTGAGACAAGCAAAAAGAATAAAGGAGCGTAAATGTTTATTCAAGGGGATTGCGCGAGTTTAAAAGTAAGAAAACATTTTCATTATGCATATTTTATTGCCCCTTATAGATTTTCTCGTTTATATGCCGGTAATACTGCGAATATGGATAGTTCTGAAACTGTCAGGCAAAAAAATTATATTTAAGTTTAATAACAAGGTATATTAATGTAATATTTCGATTAAATGTGCGACATACTATCTAAAATCCGATAATGGAAAAGGAATTCGCAGCTCTGATAAACAAGCATCGCGGCATAATTTTTAAAGTATGCAATTTATATCTCTATGATAAAGAGGATAAAAAGGATCTTTTCCAGGAAATAGTATTACAGCTCTGGAGGTCTTATCCTGGTTTTAGAAATGAGTCGCAAAGATCTACCTGGATGTACCGGGTAGCCCTGAATACTGCGATATCAAATTTTAGAAAAGAAAGCAGGAAACCTGAAAGACTGAGCATTACAAAGGAAGAATTTGAAATCCCGGACATTTCAGACCTTGCAGATCAAAATGAGAAGCTAAGTATGTTGAAGCAGGCCATAGACCAGTTTAACTAAGATTGAAAAGGCTATAATTATGCTCTACCTGGACGATAAAAGTTATGACGAAATCTCTGAAATAATCGGCATTACCCGCACCAATACGGGGGTAAAGATCAACAGGATTAAGAATAAGTTAGAATTAATCATTAAGAAGGATAATTATGAATATCGATGAACTTAAAACTGCCTGGCAGGAGTACGACGTAAAATTACAATCCACGCAGTTGCTTACTGAAAGAATAGTTACCACCATGATCAGGGATAGATCAGATTCAAGGTTATCTGAATTAAGAAGAACCCATTTTTATGGGCTCATATATATGATTTTAATGTTTATAGCCGGCATTGCAGTCCTGGCTGGAAACCCGTTTGATTACAAACAAATAATCGAATATATTCCAATGAGTATATACACTATTTGTATAGCAATATTAACTGCCGGTATGATTAGAGCTTATATGGTTTTTAGTAGGGTAGAAATCAATCATGATAATTTAGAAAGATCTTTAAAAACGATTATTTCCGTTTATGAGAACCCCAATAAATTTTTTGCTCATGCCGTCAAAATGCTCATTTTTTCTTCTACAATCCTATTTCCACTTTCCTTTTTACCCCGCAAGATAGAAGCGGTGGGCTTGTGGCCAGGGATTATAGATACCCTGATACCGATTTTCATATCGGTATCAATGGTATTTATAGCGTATAAGCTCGGTGCTTTTAAGGAACGTCAGGCTGAAAAGTTTAAAATGGATATGGAAGAACTGAATAATCTAAAAGGTATCTCTGAAGAGCTTAAGCAGATATAGCTTTCAGACCTCAGACCTCAGACATCAGACATCAGACCTCAGACTTCAAACTTCCTACTCCAATTGCAGCTTCCTGATCAGTTCAGCGCTTTGGATCCTGCCCTGGTCGAGCCTCTCGGAGAAAAAAGATTTAACCTGCTCGAAATGCTGTTTATATCCTTCCATGTCGCCGTAAACTATGATCGACGACCATTCCCGGACGGCTGAATGAAATTCGAGATCATCCCCCCGAATGGTCTTATCAAACAGTGCGGTCTGGATGGATTCTTCGAGGAGTTCTTCATTTTTGAAAAGATATTCAGCAATTCCTAATCTTAAGCGAAAAGGGGGAGTCTGGCAAATTAGATTATCATACGGATTAACCCCCAAATGGTGCCATGCATCAACCATACTGAGGAGGCTTAAATGCGAATTAGGCTTTCGGCTCTCTGATCCTGCAGAAAGCGAGAATTCCTGCATGATCTTTTCATTAAGCATAACAGGTTTGTGATCTTTTCCGAATATAAAATCCCTTGCCTGGTACAAACGTTTTCGAAAAGCGTCTTCTTCCTCTTTGATCATGAGCTTAAAAAGTTCTGATTCTGATTCAGCATACCGCCTGATCTGGTGACGTGCATAAGGATTAAGAATTGCCAGTCCTCCGTAGATGTGTGCCTTATAGCTGAATATTCTTAGGGTAATGAGGATCTTTACATTGTCTATCCCGCCAAGGTACGAGGCATTTTCCCAGGGGAAAAACCCTGCTTCTTTCCATGCCGTTCCCATGCTTTCAAATCCCATATGGGTTACTGCCTGAGTATCGGCAACAATTTTATCATGTTCATGAAAATCAGGGATCTCGTTCAATACAGACCCAAGTTCTGAAAGCAAATCGGTCATTCGCTGATAAGCTTCTTTGCTTGTGCGATGAGGGATAACGATCATTTTCTGCCCTCTCGGATCAAAGCCAGGGCCATGCAATGAGTGACAGGTGATTATATGAGCATCTTTTGGAAGGTATTTTTCGAAAGCCTCAATCTCAGGAAATTTTACAGAGGTTTGTCCGGCAACTATAGCTCCGTGTTTGGTGTAGGAACCATACATACAAACTACTTCATTGATACGCTCTGCTTCAACCGAATAAAAGATCACGTCTGAAATACGCGAGACTTCCCGACCATCTTCCAGGACTTTTATTTTAAAAGGGCTTAGTTCTGATTCCAGAGCTTCGCGCCGGTGGGGGAGATCACATCCGTATACATGGTAACCTGCTTTTGCGAAGGACTTAGCATAGATGCAGCCCATGTCTCCCAGGCCAATGATTCCAATATTCATTTATGCTTCTTGTAATTATCAGGAGTTAAATTTTTAGACTTCTAAACTATAGTAACTTTGATACCCATGCTCTCCAACTGCTTAACTGTATGGTCAGAAATTCCATCATCTGTTATAATATGATCGATCTCGTCGATATTGCAGATTTTTCCAAAGCCTCTTTTTCCAAATTTTGTAGAGTCTGTGAGTAAAATTGTTTTCTGAGATGCACTTATCATTTCCCGATTGAGGTGGGCTTCCATCATGTTGGTTGTAGTAAGCCCAAATTCAAGATCGATGCCATCAACACCAAGAAATAATTTACTGCAAAAAAAGTCTTTCAAGATCCCTTCCGAATAAGGGCCCATTACCGAATTTGAGCTTTTGCGGAGAACACCGCCTAACTGCATAACTTCTGTATTGGGATGCCTGGATAATTCCAGTGCAACGTTTAGCGCTGAGGTTATAACGGTTAGATGCAGATTTACCGGGAGACAACGTGCAAATGCTAGTACTGAGGTGCCAGAAGCAATAATGATAGAGTCGTTTTCCGTCACCAGATCCGCTGCAATCTGTCCAATACTCATCTTCTCATTAGACTGCAGTTTTTCTTTTTCATTTACCGGGCGATCAACGGTATAAGGGTTATTTAAGGTTGCGCCGCCATGGATCTTAAATAAAAGGTTCTTGTCCTCCAGGAGTTTTAAATCCTTTCGAATTGTTACTGATGAAACTTTCAGCTCACTACAGAGATCGACTACATTAATATATTGTTCTTTTTGAAGTTTCTTGATAATATATTGGTGTCTCTCGGCTAAACTACTCATGAATGAACTTCTTTTGTCTACTGCAAAATAAGTAAATTATTTGAAATATCAGCTTTCCGGCCTGTCCCAATAACAAGGAAAATTTATTTGGAGGGGAAGTGTAAGGTTTCGAAATGATTACTTATAATTGCGTATTATTTCGATTTATTATCTTTATGCAACATTGTAAACAAGACCGAAGTGTTTTAGCATCAGAATTACAGTGGGACATGATTGTGATAGGAGGAGGGGCTACGGGATTAGGCACGGCCCTCGACGCAGCTTCCAGGGGATTTAGAACACTTTTACTCGAGCAGTCTGATTTTGCCAAAGGTACTTCGAGCCGGAGCACCAAATTGGTTCATGGTGGCGTGCGTTACCTTGCTCAGGGCGATATATCCCTTGTCTACCAGGCATTAAGGGAAAGGGGCAGGCTGCAGGCAAATGCAGCGCATCTTGTAACCAAAGAAGAATTCATAATACCCTGTTTTAGCTGGTTCTCCATTGTTAAATACCTGGCAGGATTAAAGATGTATGACTGGCTTTCTGGCAGCTACAGTTTCGGAAGATCCGGATTTCTGTCACGAAAGGAGGTGCTTCAGAAGATGCCCGGACTTAGTGAAAAGGGGCTGCTTGGCGGCATTAGTTACTTTGACGGGAAATTCGACGATGCGCGCCTCGCTGTAAATATTGCCCAGACAGCCATTGAGCAAGGGGCAAGCGTGCTTAATTATGTAAAGGTCGTCGATCTTCTGAAGGATGGCAACGGGAATATAAATGGGGTAGAAGCTAAAGATGTTTTGACGGATATCAGCTATAAAATATATTCAAAGGCAGTTGTAAACGCTACGGGTGTGTTTGTTGACGATATCCTGCAAATGAACCTACCGGATTCTGAAAAGTTGGTGAGGCCCAGCCAGGGTGTCCATATTGTTCTTGACAGCTCATTTCTTGAAAGTGATTCCGCGTTAATGATACCTGAAACCTCCGATAAGCGTGTTTTATTTGCGGTTCCATGGCATTCAAGATTATTGGTTGGGACTACTGATACACCCATTGATACACATAGTCTGGAGCCGCGTGCCCTGGACGAAGAAATTGAGTTCATTCTCAATACCGCATCCCAGTATTTTAAAAGACAAGTCAGCCGAAGTGATGTGCTTAGCGTTTTTGCAGGCTTAAGGCCCCTGGCCGCCCCGGATAAGAATGACACCAACAGCACAAAGGAAATATCCCGGGATCACAAGCTTATAGTTTCAGACTCGGGGCTCGTCACCATAACAGGGGGCAAGTGGACCACTTACAGGAAGATGTCGGAGGAAACGGTTGATACTGTGATAAAAATAGCCGGGCTGGAAGACAGGAAATGTGTCACCAAGGATTTGCTTATCCATTCCTCCACTTCTGAGTCTTCCGATAGCCACCTGGCAATTTACGGTACCGATAAAATTTTTATTGAAGATCTTGCCAGGGAAAATCCGGAATGGAATGTTAAATTACACCCTGCTTTTCCCAATATAAAGGCGGAGGTTATCTGGGCTGTACGAAATGAAATGGCTTATACCGTAGAGGATGTCCTCGCGAGGAGAATGAGGATTTTGTTTATAGATGTAAAAGTGGCTTTAGAAATGTGTCGGATGGTCGCTGAACTTATGGCTACAGAAACGTCTAAGAGTGATCAGTGGGTTGATGAGCAGGTTGGCATTTTTAAATTAATTGCATCACGGTATATTTTGGAACCGTCAGTACTTTTAGAAGAAACTTTAATAGTCATCTAATACGAATTATGGCAGATTATATTTTAGCGCTGGATCAGGGGACAACAAGTTCAAGAGCAATTGTTTTTGACCGGCTGGGTAATATTGCGGCAATCGCACAAAAAGAGTTTGAGCAGATATACCCTCAGCCTGGCTGGGTTGAGCACAATCCTCTGGAAATTTGGTCGAGTCAGCTAGCTGTGGCAACTGAAGCAATCGTAAAAGCGGGTATTGGTTCAAAAGATGTCCATGCGATAGGTATCACAAACCAACGGGAAACCGCTGTTGTATGGGATCGTGAAACCGGTGTTCCTGTTTACAATGCGATTGTGTGGCAGGATCGCCGCACATCAGATTACTGCGATTCAATTCGCAAATCCCATGGAGATATGATCCGGAACAAAACAGGTCTGATCATTGACTCCTATTTCTCTGCCACTAAAGTCAGATGGATCCTTGAAAATGTAAAAGGCGCGCGTGAAAAGGCGAATGCAGGAAAGCTTTTATTCGGTACAATTGACAGCTGGCTGATCTGGAAATTATCCGGAGGAACTACGCATGTTACGGATGTCAGCAATGCATCGCGAACAATGCTCTATGATATTAATAAACTTCAATGGGATAAAGAGCTGCTGGAAATATTCGGGATCCCGGAGTCCATGCTTCCCGATGTTCGCTCCTCGAGCGAGGTTTTCTGCGAAACGGCAGGGAATATTCTCGCCGCTAAAATTCCGATTGCTGGAATCGCGGGCGATCAGCAGGCAGCTTTATTCGGACAGATGTGCACAAAAGTTGGTATGGTGAAAAATACATATGGAACAGGCTGCTTTATGCTGATGAATATCGGCTCTAAACCACGAATTTCTTCCAATAACCTGCTTACTACCATTGCGTGGAAGATCAATGGGGAAGTTAGCTATGCCCTTGAAGGAAGTATTTTTATAGGAGGCGCCATTGTACAATGGCTTAGGGATGAATTAGGTCTGATCCGGACATCATCTGAAGTAGAAGAACTTGCAGCTAAGGTTGAAGATACAGGTGGAGTATTTATGGTTCCTGCTTTTGCCGGCCTTGGTGCGCCTCACTGGGATCAACATGCCCGCGGAACGATTACAGGTATTACCAGAGGTTCAAATTCCGCACATTTCGCCCGTGCAGCGCTTGAAAGCATTGCGTACCAAACAATGGATGTATTAAAAGCCATGCAGGCCGACGCGGGGACACCGATAACCGAGCTTAGGGTGGATGGTGGCGCTACGGCCAATAACCTGCTAATGCAATTCCAGGCAGATATACTTAAATGCAGGGTGATCAGGCCAAAAGTTACCGAGGTAACCGCCCTGGGTTCGGCATATCTTGCCGGATTAGCAACTGGTTTCTGGAAAAGTATAGACGAAATAGCCGGACAATGGCAGGTCGACAGGAATTTTGAGCCTGCCGAACTCGAAAACTATGATGAACTGATCAATGGCTGGAACCGCGCTATAAAGGCCGCAAAAGCGAACGTAAATCTTTAAATCTAACGCAAGTAATTATGACACCATTTGTAGCTGAGTTCCTTGGAACCGCTTTATTGATTTTATTAGGTAACGGGGTAGTAGCAAACGTAGTATTAAATAAAACCAAAGGAAATGGCGGGGGCCTGATAGCTATTACCACTGCCTGGGCACTGGCCGTGTTTGTTGGTGTGGTCGTATCCGCACCTTACAGCGGGGCACATCTCAATCCCGCGGTTACTATTGCCTTTGCCATAGCAGGGAAATTTGAATGGGCTAGCGTGCCTTCGTATATCCTGGCTCAGCTCCTGGGAGCTATGTTAGGCGCTCTATTGGTATGGTTGAAATATATTGATCATTTCAAAGTTACGGAAGATAAGGGATTAAAGCTTGCTGCATTCAGTACCGGGCCTGCGATAAAAAATACGATTCCTAACCTTTTTAGTGAAATTATTGGGGCTTTTGTATTATTGTTTGTAATCTTCCACATAACCAGCGCTGAAATCTCTGATACTAAAACCCCGGTGGGACTGGGTTCGATAGGCGCCATTCCAGTGATGTTCCTCGTTTGGGCTATTGGCCTTTCCCTGGGAGGAACCACCGGTTATGCTATCAACCCGGTACGCGACCTGGGGCCAAGGATCATGCACAGTATTTTACCTGTTTCTGATAAGGGTTCCAGTGAATGGTCTTATTCCTGGATTCCAGTGGTAGGGCCTATAACAGGGGCTAGCATCGCAGCTTTGTTGTATTTATTATTGAATCCGTAAATATTTTCCGGAACGAAGGATCCTTAGCCATTTTTGATAACCTGCAGCGGTAAAGTGGAGGCCATCATGAGTAAATTCTGCCTTCTTTCGCTGGTTAATTGATAAGTAGATCAGGATAATCGGAAATAATTCCATCAACGCCGAGTGACCTTAGCTTATTGATCTCTTCCTTCGTATTGACTGTCCATGGGATAATTTTAATGTTTTGCTGATGACATTTTTTGACATAATCTGCCGTAACCAGCTTGATATTAGGGCTGATGATAAATGGCCTGAATCCTAGTAATGCCATATTCTCTTCAAAAGAATTCGTATTCTCGATCAGGAAAGATGTTTTAATGTTCGGATATTTCCGGTTGAGAACCTGCAATGTTCTGACATCAAACGACTGTACTACAACCCATGGAATTATTTTCTTACTCTCCAGGACTTTAACAAGAAGATCAACGAACTTTTCGGGTTCAGGGTGCAAAATATTGTCACCTCCTGCAACGCTTTTGGTTTCTATATTATAAAACACCTGTTTTTTACCAGTGGATTTGATGTGAGTCTGTACGGAATCGATCAGGTCAGACACGAGCGGGATCTGAGTTTTAACTTTTTTTTGCCCGGGGAACTTAATATTGCCTTTTGTTCCGTAAGGGTTCGGTGAAAAGCGTTGCCGAAATATTTTTTCAGCGAACTATTTTAG
>JBBJNR010000087.1:0-13210 GCA_037719315.1 Daejeonella sp. | reverse complement strand
GGTGGCAAATTGAAACCCTCTTCAAACGCTTAAAACAAAACTTTCCCTTAAAATACTTTTTGGGAGACAATCAAAACGCCATTGAGATACAAATTTGGGTCAGCCTGATTGTTCAACTTATTATGCTCGTTATTCAAAGAAAGGCTAAAAGAAAATGGGCATTCTCTAACATGATGTCCGTAATCCGGTATCATTTAATGACCTATCTTGATCTGTTTAAATTCCTGAAAAACCCGGATGGTCACTGGGGCGATTTAAATAATCTCAATCAAGAACAATTATCCCTGTTTCAGACATAGGGGGAGGTTCTTTTACCAAAATCTAAAAATCATCTGTCTAATAGGACAAGGCCTTCGTTTTTTTATAACTTTATTCTTTTACCGGACAGCAATGATTTTAAATTATAAATTTAGACCGATTAATAGCCGTTTAACATGCAATCTGATAAGGAAGTAACGATATATGATATAGCAGCTGAATTAAATATTTCTGCAGGAACAGTTAGCCGTGGCTTAAAAGATCACCCAGCTATCAGTAAAAAAACAAAAAAAAGAATAAACGATACCGCCGAGGTGATGGGGTACCGTTTTAATAGTTTCGCAAGTAATCTCAGGAGTAAGCGCACGAATACAATAGGTGTCATCATTCCCAGAATGAATAGTAATTTCATGTCTTCTGTATTGGCAGGTATGGAAAAAGTAGCTAACGAAGCCAGCTACAATTTAATCATCAGCCAGTCCCTCGAGTCAGCCCAGAAGGAAGTAATAAATGTAAAAACAATGTTTAACAATCGCGTTGACGGGCTGATGGTATCTTTGGCATATGACACTTCAGACGCAACTCATTTTGACATACTTTTAAGAAAAGGTATCCCTTTACTATTTTTCGACCGGATATTGGAACACCCCCTTTGTACAAATATTATTATTGATAATAAAAAGGCCGGCTATGAAGCTACGAAACACCTGATCGGGCAGGGCTGCAAAAACATAATTCATATCACGGGCCCTCTGGCAAGAAACGTTTATGCAGAGAGATTATCCGGATATCAGTCAGCGCTGCGAGATTTTGGCCTAGAATTTAATGAGGCAGATGTTATGATCACAAAACTTGATGAGCAGGCTGGCATTGATGTTGCCGCAAAGATCATAAATATGGGTCATAGACCCGACGGAGTATTTGCAGCAAATGATACCTGCGCGGTCAGTTGTATGTCGTTCTTAATTAATAGTGGAATACGCATTCCTGAAGACATCGCGTTTATCGGATTTAATAATGATCCGATTTCCCGAGTGATCGAACCGAATCTATCAACCATCAATTATCCCGGCTTTGAGATGGGGGAAATTGCAGCACGCAAGCTGATCAGTCATCTAAATAATTCAGCAAATATCAATGTGACTGATTCGATAATTCTAAGGTCGGAGCTTATTGTGAGGCCATCATCACTTCGATCTGAGGGTGTGACGGAAGTCTGAGGTCTGACCTCCGACCTCAGATATAACTATTTCATACTATTTAATTCTTCCACCGTAAATGGCTTCTGGCGACCCTTGAATCTATTCCGGATGGTACTAACATCTTCATCAGTTACCGTGCTGCCCTTATTGCTCCAGGAGTTCCTGACGTAATTCAGAAGTTCAGCGATATCTTCATCTGAAAAATCTTTATTAGAAGCAATTCCCGGCATTTCCCCGTTGATTTCAGGTGCCTTATATAATTTGTTGCCGACCTGGATGGGACCCGTCAGTCCGTACAAAACAATTGCATTAAGTTTTTTCTTATCACCAGTTACCCACTGAGAGTTATTTAACGGCGGAGCGAGAGAGGTAACACCGTTTCCGTCCGGACCGTGACAGGTTTGACAAAAGGATTTGAAGATAGAAGCTCCTTTGGGAAACTCCCGGGAAAGATCCGGCTGAGTATTCTTAGCTCTTTTCGTATCCTCGATTACTTTATTCAATCGCTTATTTATCACCAATGTCGTATCCGGGTTGATAGCTGCAAACTGATTATAAAAGGAAACTTCTTCATCCAGCAGACTGCTTATAACAGCATCAGAAACGTAAACATCTGAAGCGAACTTCCTGGTCAAAGACAGCAAAAGATTTCGATAGGCATCACGATCAAAAGATTTAATACTGCCAGAAAGAAAAGCAATATATGGCGCCGAAAGCACATCATTACCCGCAATTAACTCATTAAAGACTTCTAAAAAGTCTTTAAAATTTTCTTTTGTGATCACCGAACGCGTGATACTTAGGGCTTGCATACGTATTGACCACTCTGTGTCCCTGAGCAGCGGCAAAACATCCGTTTTAGCCAAAACCCCCAGGCCCTCCATCGTCCAGAGCGCATGGCTTACTGCGAGGGGTTCATTTGAATTTTTTAAAAGCTTTCTCAGGCCTGCCTCAACACTCTTATCTTTCGCGTCCACTAAAGACTGTTGGGCCATATGGCGTATCCAACTGTTCTTATGGCGCAGTAAGTTCACCTGTTTAATTTTATTTTCCGGGAACTTGATGCGATCCAGCTCCTTATTCCGGGGAACAACCTTATATATCCTGCCAAAGGAAAGTGGTTCTGTGAGATTCCTTTGCTTAATTTCATTTTTCAGATAAGGTGTCAAATACGTTTTATGCTGGATGATACCTCTGTACATGTCAGCAATGTATAAAGCTCCGTCGGGACCATTGTATAAATTGACCGGTCGGAAGCGTTCATCAGTGCTTCTTAAAAATTCCGTATTGCGGTATGCCTGCCTACCGGTTATTAAATATCCGCTGTTTTTCAGGATATTCCTTTTAATCAGGTTAGCTGATGGCTCGGCGACAAAAGCGTTTCCCCTATATTCCTTGCTAAACAAGCCGCCGCTATAGATCAAAGGCCCGCAAGCTGCCGTTACATTTACCAGCCGCAGACTGTCGTCCAGAATACCGGGCTGATATCCTCGATTCACGCCGGTAGTTGCCCTGGCAGGATAAACTCTGTCATCTGCAACGATCTTTCTGCTAAACCCTGAGACATTCCTCTGATTGGCGTTAGCTGATCCGAAACCGGGTGCAAAAAAATCTCCGATCAGATTGTCGGAATTTGTATTATAATACAGGCGTCCCTGGTCGTCCTGCGTAATTCCCCATTGCCCGCGGAAATGAGTTTTTTCAATTAACCAGCTATCGTTAACTTTCCGGTATCGTTTAGCAGATTTAGCGTTGTATATCCAGTTGTCCAATGCCCTTAGTAAACCATTAGGCTGGTGCTCTACATTTCCACCCTCTGCGTATGCGGAATCTATCAGCGTTTTTTTTACAGGCTTGTCATCATGTATTTCATAATACCACAGGCGCGGCGATTCGGCTACAAGAATTCCATTTTCAATCAGGCATAAGGCACGGGGCAACAGAAGCGAATCTAGAAATACCTTCCTGTCATCCATCAATCCATCTCCATTTCGATCGCTTAAAATAACAATTCTTCCCCTGGGCTGATCTTCACCGGTACCCAGCGTATCAGGCATATAGCCTTCCATTTCTGTGACCCAGATCCGACCTTTCTTATCAAACACGAAGGCTACGGGAGAATTTACAAGCGGTTCGGATGCTACAAGTTTCACCGTGAAACCCTCTTCCAGCTGCATCGTTTTCATAGACTCCTCTGGAGACAATACAGGCGAGGAAGAAAATTGCTTACGGATAAGTAAAGAATCCAATACACCATTTTTTTCAGAATGCCTGAACGCTCCGTTCCCTACCAGAACGATCAAACCAGTCATTAAAAATAAAAGGAGGTATATAGCCTTATTCATAGATGTCGGAAGTGTTAACGGATTATTTTAAGATATCAGAATCTTTTGTTCTGCGTAGGAAAACGGTATAAGCACTGGCAAATTTTTCATGCCGCTCTCTTCCCCCCATTTTGATCAAAATATTCTTTAGCCAGAATTCCACGTCTATCCTCAACGAATTAATAAAGCTTCTGGTCTTTTTTCTGTTGACGAATGTATTAAATTTAGTAACCTCCGGCTCTATGATCGATATTTTATCTGCAATTATTTCAAAGCCTTCACATTGTAAGAGGAAACGAAGGGATGTAGGCGTGTACAGGTTAATATGCCCGTAGCCTAAAAAATGCTTCATCCTTTTATCGGCACCATACCGGTAATCCCTTGGAACTTCTATCACAATATACTCGGAAACACGTTTTAGCTCACGCAACAGGATCCGCTCAAACTCAACGTGTTCCAAAACATGCGATAAAATAACCAGCTCGAATTCGTTATCCTCAAACGGGATATGGTAACCGTCAAAGATCTGTACTGATTTCAGGTTGCTGATCTTTCTTTCTTCAATCCGGGCTACGCCACTCTTTGAAATTTCCAGGGCATGCATCTCGCCGGCGAAACTCCATTCGTGCAGGCATTTTAAGATGCTGCCATCGCCGGCCCCTACCTCAAGTATCTTTGCAAATTTATACCGTGCACAGACCTCAACAATATTACGTGCCTTATATTTAGCGCTTAATAAGCGCCACTGTTCGTCCCTTTCTGTATAAAAACCATCATAGGCAGTTTTAAGCCCTGCGCTGATTATATCTTCTTTATGCATCCAATAATCTTAAATCTCCAGGTAAAATGAAGGCCATGCATAAATACATTTGCATAAACTGTGAAATTAATGAGAATTTGTAATTTAGCAAAATGCCGGGGATCAAAACTCTATTACTGAAATATCTACCTCATTACTATTTTGAATCTTACCAGTCATATTCCCAGGATGGTGAAGATATGATACTAAAGGCATTCTACGAAAACAAGAAGCACCATAAGGGATTTTATGTAGATGTTGGGGCCCATCACCCGGTAAGATATTCGAACACCTATTTCTTCTATAAAAAAGGATGGCGCGGGATTAATATTGAACCTACACCTACAGCAATAACCCCTTTTAAAGTTCTGAGAAGCAGGGACATAAATTTAAATGTAGGGGTTGCATCTAAAAAAGAAAGTCTTACATTTTTCTGCTTTAATGAGCCGGCCTTAAACACTTTTTCCGAAGAGGTTGCTCTTCTTGCAAAAAAAAAGGAAAAGTATAAGATCATCAAAAAAGTTCAGGTGGAGGTACTTCCTCTACGAGATATCCTGAATAAATATCTACCGGAAGGAATCAAAATCGATTTTTTAACGGTCGATGTTGAAGGCCTTGACTTTGATGTATTGAAATCCAATGATTGGGATAAGTTTTCCCCTGAATATCTGCTGGTCGAAGGCCATATTGATTTCGAGCAAATATTCGATTATGATATATACCAGTTCTTAAAGGAAAAAAACTATAAACTTGTTGCTAAAACCCTCAGAACTTTAATATTTAAGCATAATTAATCCAGAACAGATCATTGGTTCTTGATACCGCCGATTCCGATCACAGGCTGTCGTTTGTAAGCCGGATTCAGTTTTACAGACCTTGAAAAGAAAAATGAGGTCGTCCATGTATAGCCATTTATCGGACCGAATCCAGCCATGTCTACTTCTATAAGATCAGCATCACGTAAAAGTTTTGCGCTCTTTTCATGCCAATCAGAATTATCCAGGATTATAATTCCATCGCTGTTTAGTTTTTTTAGAGCTTCAACAGTACACTCAAATCTGTGATTTCCATCTATTATAATGATGTCAAAGCCTTCGGAAAACTGGTTGATAGAGTCTACGTAGTCCGCCTTATCCGGAATTAATTTATATTCAACATTAGCAGGAAGCTCATGGGTCATTTTATTGTACCATTCCCGATTATCTTCAATAGAAGCTGCCTTCTTGCATCGTTTAGCCCAAAAGACAGTTGAATTTCCTGACCCGAACTCAAATACTGACCTGTCAGAGAAATCAAGCTGCTTAATATATTCGATAGCCGGATAGGTATACCAGGGAATAAACTCTCCATTCTTATCAATACAGCCATTATTCATAGCTTTAAACTGACCATATTCTGCTGACAGTATCCAGTAGTTCTTGATGGTATTAATTAATGCAGCCGGATAAAATCTCCCTAAAAGCCTCTTCATGTAGATAATGTTTATTGTTAATATTATTGTTCTGCTTTGGGCTATGAGCTATGGGAAAATTGAAAACAACCACCTCATAGCCAAAGCTCACAGCCACACCTTTATTGTTAAGTATCACTCCCGGTTTTTCAGATTTCCTGACAAGACTGAAAATATATTGATCAGAAACAAAGATCTTAAGACCATTATCCCCTGCTGACGTGTTCTGGAATAAAATAAGATAGAAAACGTGGCCACAAAGTAGGCAATTAAAGTAGCTATGGAAGCTCCCAAACCGCCGTATAAGGGTATCAGCCAGAGATTCAGCAAGATATTAACGATTGCCCCGGCAGCTGTGCGATAAAAAGAAATCATGGTAAACCCTTCCGCTAGTAAATACTGGCTGCTCGCACTGCCCAGAAATACAAAAATCCCCGACCATATATGTACAGACAAGATGATTCCGGCGCCTTCAAAACTATTGCCATAAAGCAGATCAATAAATTCATTGGCGCCCAGGCTCACGATCAATGCCACGGGTAAACTGATCACCACGAGAAGATCATATAGGTTTTGGAGTCTTTTCTTATAGCGGCCAGGGTCTGTTTTACGCGCATGAATAATTGCCGGAAAAACCGAGGTGACAATAGCAGTTGGTATAAAATACCAGGCTTCGCTTATGCGGGCAGCAGCGCTGTATATGCCGGCCTGGGTACTGCCACCAAAATACTTCAGCATCAGGATATCTATCTGCATGTAGAGTGTTATCATCACAGCGGATAATATCAGAGGCCAGGACTGGCTCAATAAGCTCTTTGCGCGAACGGAATTAAAGGTCCAGTTCCTTATTTTCAGGTTCTGACGATGATAAATGACCACTAACCCTGCTGCCAGCATGAAGCCGTCAATTACCAGGGCCAGCGCGAAGTAAATAAGCTGGAACTTTAATAAAACAAAGCTGATCTTAATGAGCGATGATATGATCAGGCATATATTCTGCACCTGTACCACGTACTTGGACTTTACCTGGGACTGGAAATAGGAATCTATGATATTGAACGATTTAAAAAATAAAGCGGAAGCACAGAAGGTAACCACGAGTGTTAATTCCGTTCCGGGCTGTTCAGAAAAACTCCTGAAAAAAATATAGATAAGGACAGAAGCAGGAACCAGGACCACACTTATAGCGATCCTCATCCAGAAAGAGGTCCCCAATATTTCATCCTTTTTACCCGGACTGTCAAGGATCTCACGGATAATAAAACTGTCAAGGCCCAGCGTGCCTACTGCAAATATTATTGCGGTAAAAGAACTTGCAAAGCTCAGATCGCCAAAATCATGAGGCCCAAGAAACTTCGCGATAAAAATGCCCACCACAAGGCTCATCACCTTCCCGAACATCAGCCATCCCGTATTCTTAAAATACTTCTGAAAAGCTTCAGGATCAAATCCGGAGATGGATGGAATTTTCATTTAAGCAAACTAAGATAAAATATTTCCGGAAAGTTTTCCCGGAAATATTAAGGGCTCAGCAAAACGCTGAGCCCTTAATTGTATCATGAATGATTTAACTGTTTATTGATTAACAAACTTCTTTGCATTGACCTTACGCTCGTTCTCACTCAGGTAGATCTTACGAAGACGCATGCTTTTAGGTGTTATCTCAATATACTCATCAGCCTGAATGTACTCCATAGCTTCTTCCAGCGAAAATTTAATTGCCGTTGCAATACGTGCATTATCGTCGGTACCCGATGCCCGCATGTTGGTAAGAGCCTTTCCTTTAACAACATTTACAACCAGATCGTTATCCCTGATGTGCTCGCCCATGATCTGTCCTTCGTACACCTCAACTCCAGGCTCAACGAAGAAACGCCCGCGATCCTGAAGCTTATCGATCGAATAAGCCGTTGTCGACCCCTTTTCCATAGAAACCAAAACTCCGTTCAGACGGCCTGGGATACTTCCCTTCCATGGCTCGTATGCTTTAAATCGATGCGCCATGATAGCTTCACCGGCAGTGGCGGTTAAAACGTTATTACGCAAACCGATGATACCGCGAGCGGGGATTTCAAACTCCAGGTGCTGAAGATCGCCTTTGGGCTCCATAACAAGAAGATCACCTTTACGCTGTGTTACAAGCTCGATCACCTTACCTGAAACTTCCGCCGGTACATCTACTATTAAGGTTTCAATTGGTTCACATTTGACCCCATCAACTTCTTTTACGATCACCTGCGGCTGTCCCACTTGTAATTCGTAACCTTCGCGACGCATGGTCTCAATAAGAACAGATAAATGAAGAATACCACGCCCGTAAACCAGGTATGAATCCGGCGAATCAGTTTCGATAACTTTCAAAGCCAGATTTTTCTCCATTTCTTTATAAAGTCTTTCGCGAAGACGCTGAGACGTTACAAATTTTCCTTCCTTACCGAACATCGGTGAGTTGTTGATCGTGAAGAGCATGTTCATTGTAGGCTCATCGATCTTGATAACAGCTAGCTGCTCGGGCTTTTCAAAATCTGCGATGGTATCACCGATGTCAAATCCATCGATTCCGACTACCGCACAAATATCTCCTGACGAAACTTGCTGTACCTTTACTTTTCCAAGACCTTCAAAAGTATATAGTTCTTTTATTCTTGATTTCTGGATGGTTCCGTCGCGTTTAACAAGGGAAACAGGCTGATTTTCTTTGATTACTCCACGTGCTACACGGCCAATTGCAATACGGCCAACAAATGAAGAATAATCAAGAGAAGTGATCTGCATCTGCAAAGTCCCGTCGAAGCTTGGTGCAGGCGGAATATGCTCCAGAATTGTATCCAGCAGAGGATTGATATCTTCTGTTGGTATTTTCCAGTCTGTGCTCATCCAGCCCTGCTTGGAAGAACCGTATAATACCGGGAAATCCAGCTGATCTTCAGTTGCTTCCAGGTTATAGAATAATTCAAAGATAGATTCGTAAACTTCTTCAGGGCGACAATTTTCCTTGTCGACCTTATTCACGATCACTACTGGTTTCAGACCAAGTGAAAGAGCCTTCTGTGTTACGAAACGCGTTTGTGGCATTGCGCCTTCAAAAGCGTCAACCAATAGGACCACACCATCAGCCATTTTCAACACGCGTTCAACCTCGCCTCCAAAATCTGCGTGACCCGGGGTATCAATAATATTGATCTTAACCCCTTTATAATTGACTGAAACGTTCTTCGATACGATAGTAATACCACGCTCGCGCTCCAGGTCGTTACTATCCAGTATCAGATCACCGGTTTCCTGATTGTCGCGAAACAAATTGGTTTGATGTAAAATTTTATCAACCAAAGTAGTCTTGCCGTGGTCAACGTGAGCGATGATCGCTATATTCCTTATTTTTTGCATTAAAAATTGTACTAAAATTTTTTGCAAAGGTACGGTTAATAAAGGAGAATTGAAAAATGCGTTGCTTATTTTGAGGTCGGAGATCTGAGGTCTGACACGAACCAACAACAATCAATCACTGTCTTTCGATTTACTTTTTAATTTTGTCCCGCAACCTTCCCACAACAATACCTGCTGAAAAGCCAGTATAAGATTTCAATGAATTAAGATTTGCGTTAGCGGAAAAACTAAGCCCGATATCTTTTGTGAAGATCAGGTTATATCTGACTTCAATAGGAAGACCAATATTTTTTCTTTTTATGGTTTCATAAATGTCATGATCCAGGAGACAGAAGTATGAGGTGCACGTATTCCTTATAAATGCACCCCGGCTAATGTCTTCCACGTAAGACAGACCTGCGCCAAATTGGAATGTATTGTAGGCCCCCACCATATATGACTTTCCTATTAGCACATTAAATGCGGAGGTGCTTTCTTTTGGTTCATCGCCGAAATCCAGTATGAAGCCCCTTGGTTCTTCTGTTCCGTCCACTTTTAGTTTCAGATAAGCATGCTGTTTTTGAATGGCATAACCACCCTGAAGGTAAATCCAGCTGTTATTCGCTTTTCCAAATTCGAAATTAATAAAGTGGTAATACTTTTTTTCCTTATGCAAGGTATCTGCAGGTTGTGCGGATAAGTTTGAATATAACGATAATGCGGGGATTAATAAGGTTAGGATAGGTTTCATACATAAATGTAAGATTCTTTTCAGCGCCACAAGTCGTATTCTTTGATGTGCGCAGGCACCAGCTCGAATCCTCAACCAATAATGAAAAGGATGTAGATAGTGTTTTCCGGAATTGAATTATAGAGGCGACAACAAGGGCAGATTGTATGAATGCCTGATGAGAGTTGGAAATTAGTGTGGCTTATTTAAAGAGAGCACGTATAATGAAATATTTCTATATTTAAGTGTATCAACTTGTTATAGAGTCTTCTAAGATTCGCGACTTGTTCTAATAACCCAATCGCTTGTATAATTAAGTTAAGATTAACTTCTTCTCACGTAGCAATATGAAATCTCTTAAAAATATCGCCATAGCAATACTAACAATACTTGTGATTACATCCTGTAAAAAAGATGATGGGCTAACGAAACCAACTCAGATTGGCGCAAATACATTTTCCTGCAAGATCAATGGCAAAACATTTGTAACTAAATCCACTCTTTTTGGCCCCGATCCGATTTTTGTCGGGTATTACACCGGCGCCAATCCCCGTTTTATAATTGAAGGAAGTAATAATTCTTCCCAACCTTATATATCTATCCGTATGGAAGTGGACGGAATCATTACTAAAGGAACTTACATGCTTGAAAATAGTCCGACTTTTGGGAGTTTAGAATATCGCTACCCGAATGATTTGTATAAAACGACCAGTGGTCAAAAAGGTGAGGTCACTTTTACAAGGGTAGACCCCTCTGCAAAGATATACTCCGGAACTTTCTCTTTCTCTGCCGTGAATTCTGCCGGAGGTATCATTAATGTAACAAATGGTAGATTTGATGTAAAAGTACAATAACCACAAAAACAAGGGTATGAGGAAACTTTTACTCTTACTTTTCTTAAGTCTGTTGCTTCTATTAGATATGGGAAACTATAACTGGATCTAAAATTAAGTGAATGATTTATGAATACATGATCTAATAATAAAATGTAGCATAACAGACGATTTACTCGTATAGATTAATTTGCATCTATATATCAAATCAAAAGGTTCGTTATGAAAAACGATTTGAAGATCAAACATCATTGCCACTTTAATTACCGCTATCAAATAGGTATCATTAATTTTATAATTATGAAAAAGATTTCTAACCTACTGCTTATGTCCCCGCTATTTATGCTGGCTTTTTTTAGCTGTGACAAAGAAACCTCGGAAGCATTGGTATCATCTTGCTTGAAAGGCAAAATAATTGAAACTACTTGTGGAGGGACTATTCTGCAGATACTTTCAACCAAGAAAGTTGGAGTAAGCTGGGTGAATAATTTCGAGCCCTCGGCAGTAAGCTATGACAATAGTGTTTTAATTGGAAACGTACCTCAAGGGAAAAGCAAGGGAGATACAATATATTTTGAATACAAAGAGGTTGATCATTTTTCGACCGGGAATTTTTGTGATATAGGAGGTCTACCCAAGCCGAAGCTGGAAATTTTAGCCCTTGTTTCAGAAAATTGTGCAGGCAATGAAACAAATTAAAATCTTACTCAGTCTCTCCCTTTTTTGTATAATTTCATATCAAACTGGTCGGGTAAAGTCAGTTAATCAAAAGGGGGCCAATCAAAACCAGCGTTCAGATCTAGGACAGTTGCAGCTATGAAAAATTTATATCTCCTGTTGGTGGTAGCCCCCTTTCTGTTCGGCGCTTCCTGCAAAAAAGAAAACCTGAACGACCTGCCTCCTGCCACCACCAGCGGAAAAAATATTATCGGTGGGTACATGGACGGAAAACTATTTGTTTCAAGACGGGAGGATTTGCTTTCTATTGATCCCAGCGTATACTATAATCCCTCAATTCCAGAACTCTCTTTAAGTGGTAGAACTATATTGGTACCGGATGGGCCTATAGTTGGGTTTAAGTTAAAAGAAAATCTCAATCAAGGAAAATTAATGTTGCTACCAGGGGGTAAAAATATTGGACATTTGATCTTACGCGTACCTTCAACTGCTTTGGTTGATTATACGTCAGAATCCGGTTATCTTGAAGTTTACTCGTTTTGATCCTGTTGCAGGGATCTTTTCGGGAACATTCGATGTTATTTTTAAAAGTGAATCAGGGCAAAACGTTCATTTTACAGAAGGACGATTTGATCTAAGAATTAAATAAAATCTAAACAACACCTATGAAAAAACTTTTACTAGGCAGTTTTCTCTGCTTTTCCGTCTTTGAGATTGGCGATTTATTCTAATGACCCGATTAGAAGATCAAAAATTATCTTTTTTACCATTTTAATTAGTACTAATATGAAATTTCTTAAAAATATAGCCTTAGTAATAACAATACTTGTTATTATCTCATGCAAAAAAGATGACGGTTTGACGAAAGAAACCCAAAGCGGTGCTAACACTTTTTCTTGTAAGATAAACGGGAAAGTTTTTCTGCCAAAAGAAGAGCTATTTTCAGGAAGAACGCTTTATGCAAACATAAAAACAATAAACGGGATAAAGATTTTGATAGTAGGAGCATCGAATGCGACTAATAAATTAGACGTTAGCTTAAAAATAGAAAACTTTACTGGGGTCGGCACTTATCAGTTAAGTACCAGTCAGAGTATTTTTGCAGACTATGAAATTCGTAATCCGGTACCAAATGAAATAAAGTACACCACGAGGAACTCAGATATTGGAAAAATAAATATCACAAGATCTGACAATAACATTGTTTCAGGCACTTTCGAGTTCACCTGCATTAATGAGAAAGACAATGCTGACCGTGTTGTTTTTACCAAGGGTCGTTTTGACCTTGTAGTGGATTAAGTTTTGATTTTGACCATACAGGAAAGAAAATTACTTGTATGCATTTTTTCAATGATTTTCTTTAATATTTCTGCATACTCACAGGATTATTATACGAACATTGCCGACAGCCTTTTTCAGAATCTGGATAAAACCGGAGTAGGCACCGGTATATTATATGACAGGGTTTTGCCTATGGCAGGTTTGATCTGTTAGCTTTTTAATATCTGAATATATTTTTATTGAATTAGGCTATTGACTAATAATCATTTTATATGTAAAGGGTGGTTTG
>JBBJNR010000128.1:0-3525 GCA_037719315.1 Daejeonella sp. | reverse complement strand
TATTTTTTATCCTCTATTTTTGATTATGTTAACCCTTGATTCGCATTTGTACGTTCTACGTTGTAATAAGTGCATAACGTTTAGTCTGAACAACCGCTAACTAATACATAGATAACGCTTAACCGAAATTGCTAAAACTAAAATTTTTTATAAAAACATACCTCATACTTGCATGGGCGTCTCGCAACGTACAACGTACAACGTAGAACGTAAAACCGTACAACGTACAACTCCCTTCTACCTCGCCCCAATAAACTTGCTATCTATAGCACTATACCGCGCCTGCAATTTCCTGCTCAGCTCGTTTTGTCCGTTTTGTGCCGTAAGCTTAACCATCTCGCCCATCACATATACGCCTAATTGTACTTCTCGCTCATTTAGATTTTCCTTAGTCTGGGCTATCGCAGACAGGTAATTCAGCTGATCTTCGATATAGCTTGCCGTGTTAGATATTAGCTCATTCGCTTTTCCCGGTTCTTTTACCTTATAGAGGAGGTCAGCCATATAATATTTCCTGATGGTAAAGTTCAGGGAGTAATTTTGATCAGGGACCACTGCAATACATTTTAAAAGCGCTTTACGGGCTTCCTCTACGCGTCCTTTTTTATACAGGTTCTCAGCTAGTATATTAAAGTGGTTTATGATCGTAAAACTCATCCGCAATGATTCAGGATCTAAGTAGGATGCATTTTTCATGTTTCCCCATTTAAACTTCGTCATCATATTGGTATACATCTCATCCGTATTGGTCAGCTCGGGCCTCTCCTGGGTTACAGAATCAGTTACAACAGGTGTTGTTAAAGGGAGTAAGCGATAGGCAAAGCCCTCATTATAGAGGTAGTTGTCAAGACCGATATAATTATCTGAAGGAACTGTAATGGCGAAGTATATCGGCCGCTTCCAGTTATTATGCGCGAGAACATCGATCAGTGCAAGCTCAGTTTTGGTTATGTAGTTCTTGTTATAAGTCCATTCCATAACCGGTGCGAGAAGGGCCTTATTCTTTTCTGATATGGTCCCTGTTGACAGGATCTGCTGCGGATCTACTGTGATTTTAAAATTCTTTGTTGGAAGGAAATTTTCTTTGGATCCGTCCTGGTAGGTCGCCTTATCTGCGTCATCTTCAGATGTCAGGATTTCAAATATATTTTTTAATTCAACCGCTCCCTGAACCTGGTAGTCCTGGTAGCCCATCACATCCCTGACACCCATAACAAATTTGTCATTTGCCATGGAAATCGGTAGTCCCTCTGCCTCGTTAACTTTCTCTTTCATCTGGCGGATATACCAGTCTGTACCCAGCAGGCTAAGATTAACTACACGCACATCGGGACGGATGTTCTCCACTTCCTGTGCGTACCATAAGGGATAAGTATCATTATCACCATACGTGAACAAAATAGCATTCGGCGCACACGATTGCAGGTAATCCGCTGCCATATCCCGCGCTGTGAATTTAGAAGAGCGATCATGATCATTCCAGCCATCCTTTGCCATCAACACCGGTGCCGCCAACAGGCCAATAAGGGTGGCTAAAAGGGCCGCAGTCGGAGCTTTGATCTTTCTCCTCAGGAAATCAGCGATACCCGCAACCCCCAGACCTATCCATATGGCAAACGCGTAGTAGGACCCGGTGTACGCATAGTCCCGCTCTCTTGGCTGAAGTGGGTTCTGGTTAAGGTACAGAACAATGGCTACCCCGGTAAAGAAAAATAATAACCCAACGATCCCCGCATCCTTTTCATTTCGCTTAAAATGCCATAGGGCGCCTATGATCCCTAAAATGAATGGGAGGAAATAGAACCTGTTATACGCATTGTTCTCGAGCTGGGCCTGCGGCAGGTTATACTGCCCGCCCAGCAGCATATTATCAATAAATTTAATGCCCGACAACCAGTTGCCATTGACATAATTTCCATGGCCCTGCTCATCATTTTGCCTTCCGATGAAGTTCCAGGCAAAATAGCGTGCATACATAAACCCCGTTTGATAGCTTAACAGAAACCCTATATTATCCGCAAAAGTGGGAGATTCGCTTTCAGTCATTCCCATCCAGTCGCGATAAGTGGCCACATGCTGAGGATCATCGCTGTACATTCGGGGCATCAATGTATTGCGATCATAAATACGTTCATATTTCTGACCTGCAGATTCGTATTTATCCTTTCCCTTACGATAAATGATATCCCCCTGCTTGCTGTCTACTGGTTTTGAATCAAAATACTGTCCGTATGCCAGCGGCCGGTCGCCGTATTGCTCGCGGTTAACATAACTTAAAAGTGAGAAAGCATTGTCAGGATCATTATTGTTCAAAGTAGGATCCGCCTTTGCCCGGATCACGATCATTGCAAACGATCCATAGCCGAAGATGATGAAGACAACCGAGATCAGCGCAAGATTTAAAACCCTCCGCTTCTCACGAATCTTAAGAAGGTATTCAAGCCCGGACAGGATTATTCCTGCTACGATCATGCCGCTTATCCCCCCGCCGATTGTCATGAGCACAACAAAAGAAGAAACTGCGGCCAGCAGATAGGATTTATTACCGTTTATACTGTAAAGTATGCCCGTGGTTAAAGATGTAACGACTAAGATCGCAAAGAATAGCAACCCTGTTCCAAATCCCAGGCCCAGTGTATTCACAAAGAACAGGTCTGAATATGCTGCAAACTTTATACTGTATTGAACAATGCCGTATTGTATAAAGGCCAGGATTACAATTCCGGCCAGCAGGCTTAGTAAAGTTCCCGATGATGTTCTGGTTTTTGACCTTCGGAAATAATACACCAGTGCAATTGCAGGGATGGCGAGCAGGTTCAGAAGGTGAACACCAATCGAAAGTCCCATCACGTATGCAATAAAGATCAGCCATCTGTCGGCAAAAGGCTCATCTGCATGCTGGTCCCATTTTAAAATTGCCCAGAAAACGATGGCCGTACACAGGGATGAAAGCGGGTATACCTCAGCTTCTACTGCTGAAAACCAGAATGAATCGGAAAATGTATAAGCAAGCGCTCCAACAAGCCCTGAGCCCATAATAGTGATCAGCTCGCTTTGAGAAATACTCTCGCCGGGTTTTGCCATCACCTTTCTGGCCAGGGCTGTTATTGTCCAGAACAGGAAAAGTATAGTGGCTGCGCTGGCCAGCGCTGATCCGATGTTTACCCAGTAGGCTATCCTGCTGGTATCGCCTCCTGAAAGAAGGGATAACACTTTACTCACCATCAGGTAAAGCGGTGCGCCGGGCTGATGAACTACCTGTAGTTTATAAGCGGAAGCGATAAACTCACCTGAATCCCAAAAGCTCGTAGTAGGTTCAAGTGTAAGGGTATAAACAATTAAAGCTGTTACGAAACTTAACCAGCCTAGTAAATTGTTGGTTCTGTTATAGTTCATAGATCAAAGTTCAAAATATTGATGCCGAAAGTAGTGAATTTATTGCTATTTGGAGTAGAAACAGTGCAGGGTTTACAGGGCAAACGCATTAAAATTTAAGCAGTAGTTGTAAATATTTCAAATCCCATG
>JBBJNR010000086.1:0-13890 GCA_037719315.1 Daejeonella sp. | reverse complement strand
TCTAATTTAAACAATTCCTTTAAGAATTAGTTTGTGCCTCCTCAGCGGAAGCAGGAACAGAAGTTTCAGGCGTCGGCACAACCGCTGCCGGGACAGCAGGTTTTCTGGTGCGGGTGATTTTCTTAGCCGGGGCAGTTTTATCTGCTGAACTTGCTTTTCTGGCCGCCGTCCCGGTACCTTCAGTTTTAGGAGAAGCGGAAGTACGTTCGGCTTTTCCCGATTTTGCAGGCGCCTTCCTGGCAGAAGCTGGGTTTGTTGCAGTAGTCTTCGCTGCCGCAGCGCGGGTTCCGGCTGTTCTTTTAGGGGCCGTTTTCGACCTTACAGATGCGGCGATAGTCGCAGCTCTGGCAGCAACTTTCTCAGCTTTTATTGCTGCGGATGTGATACTTCGCTTAGCTGTAGTAATAGGTTTCTTAACCCGCTTTTGTTTCGGGATGCTCTCCAGCTTCTCCTCCACCGCAATCTTAACTTCCTTGTATTTATCTGCGAGCTTAGCGGCTAAAACACGGCTTGTTTTCTTAATTTCTTTACTTAGTTTTCCGGCATCATGGCCAAGCCCTTTTATCGCTTCAAGAAACTTGTCGGTTATGGAATTTTCAATTTCCTTTTTTACAGCACGTTTAGTCACTTTTTTTGCTGCTTTCTTAGATGTTTTTGCTTTATTTGCTTTCATAATTTGAGATTTTTTTTAAAGACTTTAACTTATAGTGATTAGGTTAAATATATTAACAATAGTTTTATTAACCAATAGAATAATAATTATGCCAACATTTGATATCGTGAGCAAAATTGACGGGCAAACCCTTGACAATGCTATAAACACAGCAAAAAAGGAAATTCTTAACCGGTATGATTTTAATGATTCGAAAAGCAGTGTTGAGCTTGATAAAAAAACAAATGAAATTACGGTTATTACAGAAAATGACATGCGCCTTAAAGCGATTCAGGACGCAATCATTTCCCGGATGGTCAAACACAACCTGGATCCCGGAAGTATGGACCTGGGAAAAGAGGAATATGCATCCGGGAATATGCTGCGGAAAGAAATAAAGATCAGGGAGGGAATAGATAAAGAAACTGCAAAAAAGATCGTTAAGAAAATTAAAGACAGCGGATTAAAAGTTCAGGCTTCCATTATGGATGACCAGGTAAGGGTACAGGGTAAAAAAATTGACGATCTGCAGCAAGTTATCTCTCTTTGCCGCACCGAGGATTTTGGACAGCCGCTGCAGTATATTAATATGAGAAATTAATATCCGTTGCCTGTTACCAGTAGTTGTCTGGCTGATCGCCGAGACGTAAAACGTAACACTTACACCGTTTTCACGTCCTTGGCATCATAATCGTCGATATCCATAATATATCCGTTCTGAATTAAAAACTCGAACAAATGCCTGGCCTGTTCTGAAACAGGCATATTACGTGTAGTGACGATCTGATTATTTTTTTTATCCAGGTAAGGATAAGCATACAATTTCGCTTTTTTACTGAACAGGTCGCTGATATATGCAAGAAGCTCGTCCGTGTAGTTGTCGCCATAATTTTCGGAATTAAATATATTCCTCAGATTGGCAATATTGGTTGAAATCCCGACGCTGTTGGGTTTACATCGCGAAAGATACTGGGCAAGTTTATGATTGCGTGCAAAATCTGAAACTATTACATAGTTGCCGGTTGCACATAGTTCTTCTGCACGCGCTGCGAATTTTTCCAACTCTTTATTTCCAAGTTCCGCATTATCATCCAGAAAATTGGTCATCAGGATCTCGATGAGAACAATGATGTTTTTATCACTTACCTCCCGGGATCGTTTAAACTGCTCAACGGCACGGTTAAAAAGATCAAAATTCGGAGTGGATTTCTGACCGAACTTCGTCCGAAGGATCATGACGTCCTTTTTATAAAGTACATCTTTAGATTGCCTGGCCTGCCCGTCCTGGTCAAATATGGCCGCGCCTGAAAATCCCTTTGCGATAAGATAAAGATTTACAAGCCGGTCGTTGGCCGTGATAAACTGAGGGCCGCTAAGGCTGATAAGATCGATCTCTACTGAACCAACGGATAAATTATCAGCCAGGGATTCAATCATCGCCTGGACATCTTGGTTATAATAATAAGCCGCATATACCAGGTTTACACCCAGAACCCCCAGCACATTTTGCTGAAGGTTTGAGTCGCTGTCTAACAGTCTGACATGGAATACAATATCATTCGGCTCCCCGCCTGGTGTGAGTTGAAAACGAATGCCCAGCCAGCCATGCGGATCATTAGTTTTATTAAAATTTAAGGTAGTAACCGTATCAGCGAACGCGAAAAATGTCTTGTTTTCATATTGAGGGCCATCTAAACGCTCGGCCAGCAAGCCAAATTCATGGCGGATCATTTTATCCAAACGCGACTCAGAAACATACCGTCCTGACTCCTCGGTCCCGTATATCGAGTTACTGAATACCATATCATAGGCAGACATAGTTTTGGCAATTGTACCGGATGCAGCCCCGGCCGTAAAAAAATTCCTGGCAACCTCCTGGCCCGCCCCTATTTCGGCAAAAGTGCCGTAGATAGCTTCATCCAGGTTAATTTTCAATGCTTTTCGTTTGTTCTCTAAGATTTCCCTCTGCATGATGTAAATCTACAATTTTTGCGAAGAAGGAATAAAAAAAGAAAAGGCGACATGATAACCATGCCGCCCTTCTAACCAAACAAACCTAAGAACTTATTTAACAGCGATCGCCCTGGCCTGGACTTTAGCCTCTTCCTTTTTACCTATGGTAATGAATAAAATTCCATCAGTAAATACGGCGATTTCAGCGCTCCATTTTTTGGCCCGTTTGTGAATTTTACTAGTGTCATTTTTTTATCCTCCTATTAATAATAATTTATTTTTCAAAGTTCAGAACAATAGCTATACCACCCTGTTATCAAGATATAATTACAGATATTTAACAGACATTTTGGCATCATTGTTTATTTCGACAAGACAATTTGACACATGTGCACCATAAAGGGCTACCATTATAAAACCTTAATCCTCATTCGATTCGCGGATATAGATGCATTCGGCCACGTAAATAATGCTATTTATCTCACTTATTTTGAAATGGCAAGGTCAATTTACTGGAAGGAAGTTGTAAAATGGGACTGGAGTGCAATTGGTATTATTGTAAGAAGGTCTGAGATCGAATATATTAAGCCAATCGTTTTGGAAGATGAGATCTACGCCTATGTGCGGACATCCCGTATTGGTAATAGCAGCTTTGACATTGAATACATCCTTGTCAAAAAAGTTAATGGCAAAGAAGAGATATGTACCACGGGCTTAACTCAGTGCGTTACCTATGACTATCAACTAAACAAATCCGCCCCTATCCCTGAATATCAAAAAATAAAGATGCATTCGTTTGAAGCTCTCAATGTTCCTTCTCCTGAATTTCAGGTTTAATTAGCAGTTTTCAGCGGAGGCCTGAGATATTCTCTAAAATTTCCATAGCTAAAATATTTTTCCGGGATTAAGGATACCGTTCGGATCGAATACTGCTTTAATACCTCTCATCAGATTCAGATGAACTTCTGAGTATTTGATATCCATAAATTCTCTCTGTACCGAACCGATGCCGTGCTCTCCGGAAATAGTTCCCCCTAGGGAAACCGTCAGCTCAAAGATCTCCCTGATGCCTTCCTTTAACCTCAGGTTCCAGTCTGCATCACTCATGCTTCCCTTAATAATATTCACATGCAGGTTACCATCGCCAGCATGCCCGTAACAAACAGAATCAAAGCCAAAGCGTGCCCCTATTGCTTTTATACCATTGATCAGTTTGGGTAATTCGGCCCGGGGAACAACGGTGTCTTCTTCTTTATAGATTGAATTTGATTTTACTGATAATGGCATCGTCCGCCGCATCCGCCACAGGGCTTCCTTCTGGGAGTAAGTATCTGCAAAAAGCACATCGATGCACCCGTTAGCTTCAAGCACCTCATTAATCTTTTCTGCTTCACCCATCAGCATATCCAGATCATTTCCATCAACTTCAATCATTAAACAGGCTTCTGTGCCTGGCTTCAGGTCAAACTCCAAACGGTCATATTCTATTACCCATTCTATACCCCGGCGCTCCATAAATTCAAGGGTTGAAGGGCATACCCCAGCCATAAATATTGCAGATACCGCTGTGCAAGCTTGTTCATTGCTGGGAAATGAGGCAAGCATTACCAGGCTTTTTGACGGTTTTGATATCAGCTTCAGAACTATTTTCGAAATGATCCCCAAAGTGCCTTCAGATCCAATCATCAATTGGGTCAAATTGTATCCCGCTGCATATTTCAGGGTATTAGCGCCCGTCCAGATTATTTCGCCATTTGGCAGCACTATTTCCATATTTAAAACGTACTCACGAATGGTTCCGTATTTGACCACTCTCGGTCCGCCGCTTCCATGCGCTACATTCCCGCCAATAAAACACGAACCTTTGCTGGATGGATCTACCGGGTAAAATAAACCCTTTTCAGCCACGGCGTCCATAAAAACTTCCGTTATAACTCCGGGTTCAACAGTAGCCTGATGGTTCCGTATATCAATATCAATAATGCTATTGAAATTCTCCATAGAAATTAATAGGCCGCCCATCACAGCAAGAGCCCCACCACTCAACCCTGTGCCGCCCCCGCGCGGTGTTACCGGGATCATATGGTCATTGCAAAGCTTCATCAACTGCGACACTTGTAAAGTATTCAGGGGTCTTACTACAGCCTGGGGATAATAAACAAGGTCTTCAGTCTCGTCATGAGAATATTTCTCCAGTTCATCCGGCTGCGTGAAAACATTCCCCTCACCCACAATTTCAGATATCTGTTTAAATACCTGCCCTGTTATTTTATTAAACTGCATATCACCGGTTAAATGTTAATTCAATAGAGGAATTCCTCAGTTCGCCTCCCAGCGGAGGATGTATTTTCCGGATGATCACACGAATATTCTTAACCGCTAAAAATTCATGCCTGATCTGCTGCAATATGCCATGCGCAACCGTTTCCAGTAATTTCCGGGGGATTTTCATTTCATCAGAAACTATCTGAAATAATCTTTCATAGTTTACGGTGTTTGATATATCATCTCCTCCCGCCGTATAAACTTCAAGCTCAGTATCAATATCAACAATGAATTCTGTGCCGAGAACCTGTTCCTCAGGATAAAATCCATGATAAGCAAAAAAACGTATCCCCTCTAAACTGACCTTCTGCTTAATATTACCCATGGAACAAAAATAAAGTTTTTGATCATACTATTCTCTTCCTTATCTTGTATAAATTAATTTTAGCTATGAAGCAAATTCTGTTACTCACATCATTTTTATCTATTATGACAAGTATTGTCAGCGCCCAGGGCAAAAATCCGAAGGATACCGAAGTATGGACCCCTGTCCCTAAAATAATCGCGCCGGCGGCAGAACTTTTAGGCGCGCCTGCCGATGCTATAATTTTGTTCGGTGGAAAAGATCTCAATGAATGGGTGAGCGCTAAAGATCGTAGTGAAGCGAAGTGGACTGTAGCCGGAAACATGTTCACTGTTAAAAAAGGTACAGGAAACATCCAGACCAAGCGGTCATTTACGAGCTACCAGCTTCATATAGAATGGATGATCCCGGCTGGCATTACTGGAGAAGGACAAGGTCGGGGAAATAGCGGGTTGTTTCTGGCATCGACAGGTAATGGAGACAGCGGATATGAATTACAAATACTTGACTCTTATAATAATGTCACTTACAGCAACGGACAAGCGGGCAGTATTTACAAGCAGTTTATTCCTCTTGTAAATGCATCCAGAAAACCGGGTGAATGGCAATCTTATGATATTGTCTGGACAGCGCCAGTATTTAAGGAAGATGGCTCACTTAAAAATACCGCAAGGGTTACTGTGCTTCATAATGGCGTTCTGATACAAAATAATATAGAACTCAAAGGAGCAACAGTTTATATAGGAGCCCCTTCCTATATAAAACATGGACCAAGTCCTATTAAATTGCAGGACCATGGTGATCCAAGTGCACCAATAAGTTTCAGAAATATTTGGATAAGAGACCTTTAACGAATTCTATTGTTTAAATTAGGTGGACACCTAAGGGAGGTAAGATATCCCCGGCAAACTGGGATTACCTGTTGATACCAATTCCCGGGGCAATTACCCAATCCATAGCGATAAAATTATATCGTCAGGATATCCTCATTAAAAAAGCGCTGCCGGAATCAAAGCGTTTTTGAAGTCAGGGGTTTCGGAGACTTGCGGTGCACCTTCCTGAGAGTTACCCCAAACGAATGGAGCAAGCGGCACTAATGCGTTCCTGGCTTTTACAAAATTTAGTAATTCCGGTTCATCTTCCATAGGCCCGGCCCATACAAATGGGGCAATGGGAACCATGGCATTTCTGGCTTTAAGATAACCTAATTCTAAAGGTACATCCTTGTCAGCGTCACCCATTATAAATTTTGCAACCGGAACCGTGGAATATTCCGGGTTTCTCTTTCTATTATTCTTTCCAATACCGTCAGCGTTGACTGTTACTGACAAAAATATAAGCGCGGTTATTAAAGTAATTACATTTTTCATTGCTATTTTTTATTTGTTTGTTGATCAAAAGTAGCTTTCAGGCAATGTGCAGCCAATACTTATTAGGCTAAACAAATACATTACCCGGTAAAAAGCGGGATATGATCGGCAAAAAAAGATCCGGCAGAACGGTGACCTCCGTAAATCAAACCATTTCATGAATGGGATGTTGATAGGAAAATGGATCTGATATTATGAGGGCAATCTGGAAGGGTTCGATAGGTTTCGGATTAGTAAACATTCCTGTGAAGCTGTATTCAGCTGTTCAGCAGAGCAATATAGATCTCGATATGCTGGATGGCAGGGATCATTCGCGGATAAAATTTCAGCGAATTAATGAAAAAACGCGTAAGGAAGTGCCTTATGAAAAAATAGTGAAGGGCTATGCTATTAATAACGACTATGTAATACTGGATGAAAACGATTTTGACGAGGCAAGTCCTACAAAATCAAAAATGATAGAGCTGGAAAATTTTGTTAATCTTAACGAGATCAACCCAATCTATTATGAGACCTCCTACTACTCCGAGCCGGAAACACAAGGAAGAAAAGCCTACGCACTTCTGCTTCAGGCTTTATTGAAATCAAAAAAAGCGGGCATAGGTCGTTTCGTATTAAGGAGTACCGAAAATCTCTGTGTGCTGCATGCTTTGGGTGATGTGATTATAATAAGCAAGATCAGATTCGCAGAAGAGATCAGATCATCCGGGGAAATTCTATCCCCTACGGATATCACTATTAATAAAAAAGAACTTGACGTGGGATTAGCCCTGATTAATCAGTATACCTCGAAATTCAAGATTGACCAGTTTAAGGATGAATACACCAGTGATCTTCTAAAAATAATAAAAGCAAAAGCAAAAGGAAAACGCCCCTCAATCAAAAAATTGAAACCTGAAAAGGCCACAAGCGATGATCTTTATGCACAGCTAATGGAAAGCCTGAGCTCGCGCAAGGGAGCTTAATAATCAATCAGATAGTATTATATTTATAATTAATAAAATTAAGTTAAAATGAAAAAATATCTTTTATTTGGCGTAATGACCGCTTCCATATTCTTGGTTAATTCATGCGCTGTAAATCCTGTTACAGGCAAAAAACAAATCGTGTTGATGTCAGAAGCGCAGGAGATCGCGATGGGCAAAGAAGCAGACCCGCAGATAATTGCACAATATGGCTTATACCAGGATCCTGGCCTCCAGGCTTTTATCACCCAAAAAGGAAAAGCCATGGCTGCTATATCTCATCGCCCCAACCTTGCTTATGAATTTAAGATAGTAGATTCTGATGTGTTAAATGCCTTTGCAGTACCCGGGGGATATGTATATTTTACTCGCGGTATCATGGCCCATTTCAATAATGAAGCGGAATTCGCAGGTGTTCTCGGTCATGAAATCGGACATATCACCGCACGGCACACCGTATCGCAACAAACTAAAGCGATTCTAAGTCAGGTCGGCTTAATAGGGAGTATGATCCTCGTACCTCAGCTCGGGCAATTTGCTGATCCGCTTTCCCAGGGCTTAGGCATATTATTCTTAAAATTTGGTCGCGACGCTGAACGGCAGTCTGATGATCTTGGTGTAGAATATTCCTCAAAGATTGGATACGATGCGCAGGAAATGGCTGGCTTTTTTAATACGCTCGAAAGAAAAAGTTCTGGTAGTGGCAGCTCGGAGTTGCCTGATTTTCTTTCTACGCATCCGAATCCGGGAGACAGAAACATTGCCGTAAATAATCTTTCGGTTGAATGGAAAAAGAAATTAAATTTAACTAATCCGCAAGTAAACCGTGATAGTTACCTGCGAAAGATCGAAGGATTAATTTATGGTGAAGATCCAAAACAAGGATATAAGGAGAATAATGTTTTTTATCATCCTGAACTCAAATTCCAGTTCCCCATACCTGCAAATTGGAATTATGAAAACACACCTCAGCGGGTAAATATGGCTCCAAAAGATGGTAAGGCACTGATGATGATGACCCTGGCCCAAGGTTCATCGCTTCAGGAAGCAGCAAATTCCGTTGTTCAGCAAAATAATCTTCAGGTATTAGAATCAAGCCAGGTGAATGTTAACGGGTTGAATGCAATTGCTATGATCGCAGATGTGAAACCGCAACAACAACAACAGCAGCAGCAGCAACAATCTGCTTCCGTCAGAACAATGATTTATCTCATACAGCATAACACGAATATCTACCTTATTCTGGGAGCTTCGTCCATGAACGATTTCAATAATTACTCGCAGTATTTTTCTCAAACCATGAAAAATTTCAGAACACTTACCGACCCTCAGAAGTTAAATAAGCTGCCTGAAAGAGTGCGCATAAAAACAGTACGTCAGCCAGGGACTTTACAGCAAGCGCTTGTGAGTAATAAAGTCCTGAATAATAGACTGGAGGAAATGGCGATTCTAAATGGCATGAATTTAACAGATCGGGTGACTCAGGGGTCCCTCATAAAAGTTATTGAGCCATAGGGCATGCTGGGCGAGGGTAAAGCGTGCGTTATCAGGCTTATACCCTCCTCCCCGGCGATCACCCTATACCGTTTTTTGTACTATCGCCGGATCAATTGCTTTTGCAGCCAGCTTTCCATCATATCCTTTTGTTCGGGATAGGTCCAATGTCCGGTGTCCATCGACAAAAACAAAGATTTTGGAGCTGTGATTAGATTGTATGATGCATACATGTACGTTGGCGGACAGGTTTCATCATTAAATCCCCAGCTATACATACCCGGGATCTTTACCAGACGGGCAAAGTTCACTACATCGTAATATCAGCCTTTGCCTTATCCCAAAATTGGACAAAATCTGCAGGCAGGGTGGCCGCAGGTGTGATCAACTGAGGGTCAAACCCTGCGGTGGACAATCCCCGGTATCTTCTGCCATTTACTTCGGCAACCACAACACATCGAAGAAAGCCCGGGGTATTCATTGTCCCGCCGTCAATCGTAAATTTGCCGTCATTTAAAACAGTGGAATCACTCTTTACGAACGGCATTCTTTCAGGCCCTAAATCATATTTCACTTTCACATTTTTCAGAGGGTTCCCGTACTGGATCACAGAAACATTGAATGTCACACGCTCACCTGTTTTATAAAGCCAGTTATGGTGGTCCGGAGCAACAATAACTTTTACGTTCTGCTCCAGGGGCTGAGCCAAGCTTTCAGTCAGACTGGCTAAAAGAAATAAAAAAAACGCTACAGACTTAAGATTTTTCATGCGATTAGGATTGTAGTTAACGAAATGCAGAAGTTGCAATGCTCTAATTTACTTTTAAATATATGAAGTTTGCGGAGCAAAAAAACAGAGGCATTCGGATGCCGTATCTGATCAGTTTTTGTACTTTAATTTTTATTTTCCGTATATCTACTCCCGATTAAAAGCATCATGACAGGCCTAGTTATTTAATTTTATAAAACCCCCATCTATGGGATAGTCACACCCGGTGATAAAACCGGCTTCATCACTGCATAGGTACAGCGCTAAAGCGGCAACCTCTTCAGGCTTTCCCATCCTGCCTATGGGCTGGCTTTCAGACAACTTCTCAAAAATCTCCTCCGGATTATCAGGATAGTTTTTGGCAATAAAGCCATCTACAAAAGGGGTGTGTATCCTTGCCGGTGATATGCTGTTGCTACGGATCCCGTCAGCCATATAATCACGCGCTACAGACATGCTCATAGCATAAATTGCCCCCTTACTCATTGAATATGCGAAACGGTCTGGGATGCCAACAATGGATGCGATCGAAGCGGTATTTAAAATGACCCCTCCCCCCTTACCTTTCATTAGGGGAATGGCTGCGAAAAGGCAATTATAAGCCCCTTTCACATTCACCTGGTAGACTTTATCAAAATCCGATTCTGAGGTAGTATCAGCTGTCCCGATATGGGCAATTCCCGCATTGTTCACCAGGATATCAATTTTGCCGATCCCTTTAAAAGCTTCCAATACATCTTTCTGATTGCTTACATCACAAGAATAGGCATACGCTTGTCCATAAACATTAATTTCATCTGCGGCCTTTGTGGCCGATTGCTCATTTAGCTCCACAATGTGGACCGTTGCACCCTGTTTAGCAAAAAGCAAAGAAATTGCCCTTCCTATACCACTTCCACCGCCAGTGACCACTGCGGACTTGCCTTTTAATGAAAACACGTCTTTATTTTTAAATTCATCCTTAAACACTAAGATTTTTTAGCCGGTAAGATATTCGGCCCGAACACTACCGCTGGCAGGATCATCAGATTCTTGAACCTCCGGCAATTTCATAAACCGCTAAAAGATTATCGGCCTGATAGGCCTGAAACGCAAAAATCAGGCCCTGATATTCTAAATATCGGGGCCTGATCCATGGTTCTGTTAAAAAACTAACAGGAGAAATTTGACAGCTTAAACATCATTTTCGCGGGTAACTTTTTTTGTATAGGTTACCTTGTCAGTACTGCCCGCACTGCTGCTGCCGCTATTACCGCGAACCAGCGCCACAATAATAATTATCAGAACAGCTGCTCCTACAATCCATACCCAGGGTTCTACCGTAGTTGTTTCTGTAGTAACCGAACTGCTTGACCTGGTTGTCGAAGACGTGCTCGTACTGTCCTGTGCCATACTGGCCATCGTGACCATGCTTAAAAATAAAATAGCTGAAAAACTCTTCAGGTTAAATTTGTTAGATAATGATTTCATGTTTTTATGCGTTTAGTTATATCAGTAACACCATTATTTTAAAAAAGTTTCTTTCTCCAACATCGTCTCATCATAAAAATAGCAATTTTTTTGGTTATAGCGTATTGCTCACGCAATTTTGGAACAAATTATTCTTTTGATTAATCTTGAAATTTTTATTTCTTACCGAGATAAATATTGTCATTTAAATCAATTACCGCAATGCACCCCTTTTGTGGCTTCAAACGTACATCTGATCTTATTGCGTGAACACATAAAGTGGCCTATCAGCCGGCAGGCATTTGGTTCTTAGCGCATAATTTGTTAACTTTGTAGTTATCATAGCTATTCTATTTCATTCAACTGCTGATCATTCGTTGATTAGGATTCTTTCAATGCTGGTAATTTTTAACCCATTGAATCCATCTTCCCAGGATAATTCATTAAAGAATTACACCCTTCCTGGCAGAAACAATAAACCCGGATAGTATTTTAACCTAATTTATAGATATATGGCTAAATCCCAGGCAACCTTCATGAAAAAGCAACTGGAAAAAAACAGGGCGAAGAAAAAAGAAGAAAAGGAACAGCGTAAACTTGAGCGTCAGCAAAATTCTACCGGTGGGAAACTGGAGGATATGCTTGCTTATGTAAACGAATTTGGAGAATTATCTTCCACTCCGCCTGAAAAAGATCTGCGAAGACCTCAGGATAAATAACCTGAATTTCGCAGCAGGCCGGAGAAAGTCTGAATTAATTAGCCCTGTCTGCGAGTTCAACCTGCAGAATATTGCCCGGTTGCTTATTTCCTTCATTTGATATGTACATTTTCCCCTGGGGATCAAAAGTAATTCCTTCGGGCTGGGCGAAATCAGACCCCTTTAGATCATACAAAGATACGATAGATCCTTTAGTATCCATAATAAGCAGTTTGGGTTTAGTACCCTCAATAATGTAAAGCTCGCCTGTCAACGGATGTATAGCCAGATCTGAGGGACTTATTGAATTTTCGATCTTTCCTTTATTAACATCCTTGAAAATTTCATTTTTAAGGTCAATTTTAAAAACAGGCATTGCAGCCATTTGCTTAGATGCCAGATCAAAGGCATATATCCCTTTATAATCGCTGCTGTTGAGATCGACAGCCTTCACGGCTACTAAAAGCCGATTATTGTTTTTATCATAAGCAAGGCTTTCAGCATCCTGTTTCTTTTTCAAATGCGTATCATAAACCGAAACTTTAGGCTTGTCATTTTTATATCCTGCAATTTCAAAAATAGACCCATTAGCCTGCAGAACATAAATTGCGTCGTCAGAAACAGCTACCCCCTCATAATCGCCATTCTTTGCAAAAGGTATCTCACGCTCAATTTTATTTATCCGCGTATTGAAAATAAATACCTTTCCCATCTCGTCCTGGACACAGGCGAATCGATCTGTATCCACCCATGCAATACCGGAAACCTCCAGGATATCATCCGGTAGCAGCCAAGTGGTATTGATTTTTACTGAAGGTTTCTTGCTTGAATCAAAAAGGTCCTGCCGTCCTGATTTGTTCGATTTGCCCCCCTCTGTATCTCCCCTGTTCCAGCTAACGAATTTAATGATCACAGCCAGTATCAAGGGTATTACTATGAGGGCTATGATCTTAATTGGAGTCTTATCCATGTTTAATTTTCTTTGCAAACTGAGAACCAGTAATTATTTGACCCTGGACCATACCTGGGTCTTGCCGATCAGGCTTATTCCCATATACGCCCTGATCTCCAGCTGACCGCCGCTGGTCATTGATAACTTACAGCTATATTTTTTTCCTGATTTAGGATCATAAACTGTTCCATCTTGCCATGCCCCATCTTTATAGGTGAATCCGGACAGTACATCCAGACCTTTTACCGGTCTGTTTCGCAGCGCTTCCGAAGGATTATTTATGTCCGCAAGCGGCTTTCCTGAATTATCATTTTCCTCTTTCAGCCAAACAAGTTTCCCCTCGTAGGTATCACCGCTTTTATATATCTGTATCCGCCCGCTTCCATGTTCGCTCTCCCATATTCCCAAAACGGCATCCGCATTTTGAGCAAATGTAAGATAAGGAAATATGCCCAGGATAGCTAACGCGATTATTAATTTAAGTTTCATAGTATAGTTTTCTTCCTAAAAAAATTATGTAAGGCATCTTTAATGAGCCTGGCATAAAACATGCCCGGCATTTTATTGCAAAAACAATGCCGGGCAAGTAATAAAGTACCAGATTTCCGATATCCTTCCGTATTATTTCAGGGTTTGGCAGGAAAGGGTGGTAAGGTCATCCAATGAGTAAAATCTTCCAAAGCTACTTTATCATTAGCGACCACAAACTTGTTGTATTTCTCACTGTAGTATCCAAAATATATTTGTCCGCCGTCAAACAATAGCACATCTTTTGCCTGTTCAGGCAGTTCGTTTTTTACTAGATTCCAAACCATAGGTAAATATAATCAACTAAAATTAAATGAATTTTTCCGGCCTGAAATTACAAATTTTTGATAAGTATATTGCCCATTTCGACGTGAATCTACAGGGCAGACGCATTAAAAATAACTCGTTTATGAATAAAAAATAAATATCTG
>JBBJNR010000010.1:0-59819 GCA_037719315.1 Daejeonella sp. | reverse complement strand
GAATTACGAATTACGAATTACGAATTACGAATTACGAATTACGAATTACGAATTAATTTGATAAGTTACGAATTTGCTTTTAGCTTTCAGCTTTCAGCTTTCCACCTTCAGCTTTCCGCATGTTAACTTTCAACTCTCCACTTTCAACTTCCCTTTAGTATCTTTGCCTCCTGTTATGAACAAAAAGGTTGCATTTTATACCCTTGGCTGTAAGCTGAACTTTTCCGAAACCTCTGCTATCGGACGCTTATTCAGTGATTCTGGTTTTGAAATTGTTTCGTTCACAGATCCTGCCGATGTATACCTGATCAATACCTGTTCTGTTACAGATCACGCGGATAAAAAGTGCCGGAAGGTGGTAAAAGAAGCTTTAAAATATTCTCCGGCGGCATATATCGCCATAGTTGGCTGTTATGCCCAGCTTAAGCCTAAAGAAATTTCGGAAATTCCCGGTGTAGACATCGTTCTGGGTGCTGCAGAAAAGTTCAGAATCATTGAATACATCAGCGACCTCACAAAACAGGCAAAAACCCGGATCTACAACCAGCCTATTGTGGCAACAACTGAATTTGTTCCTTCTTTTTCGATCGGCGAGCGAACACGTACTTTTTTGAAAGTTCAGGACGGTTGCGACTATACGTGTACGTTTTGCACTATTCCGTTAGCCCGGGGAAGCAGCAGAAGTGATACCATATCTCATGTTGTTCAGCAGGCGAATGATGTGGCGGCATCAGGGGTAAAAGAAATAGTTCTGACAGGTGTCAATCTTGGAGATTTCGGTATCCGCATGGGCGAACGGGAAGATAAGTTTTATGACCTGTTGAATGCCCTCGAACAAATTCAGGGCATTAACCGCATCCGGATCTCATCTATAGAGCCTAATCTATTAACGGATGAGATCATTCATTTTGTTGCTGCATCTAATTTATTTGTACCTCATTTTCATATTCCATTACAATCCGGATCTAATAAGATCCTTGGCCTGATGCGACGCAGATACAGGAGGGAGCTATACGCAGAGCGGGTTGATTTGATCAGGAAATTGATGCCGGACTGCTGTATTGGCGTTGATGTGATTGTAGGCTTCCCCGGCGAGACAAGGGAAGATTTTCTCGATACGTATCATTTTATAAATGATCTTGATGTGTCGTATCTCCATGTGTTCAACTATTCTGAGCGGGAAAATACTCCTGCGGCCCTTATGAGGGGGAAAGTGCCTGGTTCTGAACGTTCAGACAGAAGTAAAATGCTACATATATTATCTGAGAAAAAACGCCGTGCTTTTTATGAGACACAAATAGGCAAGGAAGCCTCAGTACTATTTGAATCAGATCAAAAGGATGGTTTTATGCATGGCTTCAGCCGCAACTACGTTAAAGTTAAAGCTCCTTATGATCCCCTTCTGGTAAATGAACTGAGGTCTGTAAAATTTGAAGGCATCTCTTCTGACGGAGATATGGAAATATCCGGATCTGCTGAATTATTAACTCATTAAGCCTCATTCCGGACCGGATGGAATTCAGCCTTAATTATTATCTTGCCCCCGACTAATTAGCCCATATATTTGATCTATGTTTCCAACCATCACCCATCTTATAGAATATCTGACAGGAATTACCATTCCGCTGCCAATTCAAACATTTGGCTTCTTTGTTGCCATGGCATTCGCAGCTGGTTACTGGGCGCTCTCAGAGGAATTTAAACGAAAAGAAAAACTGGGGATCGTTCATCCTTTTACAAGAACGGTCAAAATAGGAGAGCCTGCTTCCGCGATAGAATTAATCATGAATGGATTCTTTGGCTTTCTAATGGGCTACAAGCTATTGGAAGGACTACTTAATTATTCAGATTTTGTAGCTAATCCCCAGATTTTTATACTTTCCGGACGAGGAAATATCCTGGGAGGTCTGCTCGTAGCAGCGCTTTTTGTCTACTGGTCGTACACCGAGAAGAAAAAAGAAGCGCTGGACAAACCAAAAACTGTGAAAGAACTGGTCCATCCGCATCAGATCATGGGTAGCTTACTCATGTGGGCTGCCATCGGCGGATTTTTAGGAGCTAAAATATTTCACAATCTGGAATACTGGGATGATTTTGCAAAAGATCCGATTGCGGGTTTACTATCTTTTAGTGGATTAACTTTCTACGGCGGACTGTTGGTGGGAGGGGCTGCAGTGCTGTACCAGGCTAATAAATACGGAATTAAATGGGTTCATATGCTTGATATTGCTGGACCCGGATTGATGCTGGCCTACGCAGTTGGACGGATCGGATGTCAGCTTTCAGGAGATGGAGACTGGGGTATCGTAAATCTTGCTGCAAAGCCAGGATGGTTAAACTGGGCTCCCGACTGGGTATGGGCATTTAAATATCCGCATAATGTCGTGAACGAAGGTATTCCTATCGCAGGTTGTGTAGGCAATTATTGCAATGAATTACCGCAGGCTGTCTTTCCGACATCATTTTATGAAGTAATGATGGGGCTGGCGATTTTTGCTTTTTTATGGTCGATTAGGGATCGAATAAAGGCGCCGGGAATGATGGTGTCTATTTATCTGATCCTCAATGGTATAGAGCGATTCCTAATCGAATCTATACGTGTAAATTCAAACTACCACGCCTTTGGTATGGCCTTCACCCAGGCAGAGCTTATTTCGTCTATTCTCATACTAACAGGTATTGCTGGCATGGTGTGGTCTGTAAAGCACGCAAAAAAATATCCTGCAAACCATGCACTTAAGTAAATGGATCTTGCAGCTCTGGTCGAAAATGTAATATCTCTAACCAAACAGACTGGCGAATTCATTCGTAAGGAAGCTTTGAGCTTCGACCGTAGCAAAATTCAATATAAAGGCCTTCATGATATGGTTTCCTATGTGGATAAAACCGCAGAAATAAATCTGGTAAATGGGCTTTCAGCTTTAATACCTGAAGCTGGTTTTTTAACGGAGGAAGAGACCCGGACGGTGCTCGCTGATGACTATAATTGGATCATTGATCCGCTTGATGGGACAACTAATTTTATCCATGGCATACCTACCTTTTCAATAAGTATTGCACTCCAGTATAAAGAGGAATTAATTATTGGAGTTGTATACGAGATCAACCGTGACGAATGTTTTTCAGCCTGGAAAAATGGCGGAGCTTATCTGAATGGTGAAAGGATCTCTGTGTCGGCAGCGCCGGCGATAGAGAACACTTTGCTTGCCACGGGTTTCCCATTTTATGAGTTTTCGAAAATGGAGAAATATTTAAATGTTCTTCGCCTGTTGATGCAGAAGTGCCACGGTCTTCGCCGGATAGGCTCGGCAGCTATCGATCTCTCCTATGTGGCATGCGGAAGGTTTGACGGCTACTTTGAGTACAATCTACATTCTTACGATGTGGCCGCCGGAATAGTTCTGGTACGGGAAGCGGGCGGAGAGGTATTCGATTTTTCGGGAGGCGATGATATCATTGCAAGACGAGAGATCATAGCTACCAATGGAAAAATATCATCAGAGCTTCTTGGAATTATCAAACACGAATTCGACCAATAGAAGACGTTTATTTTTACCGCAATTGAGCACAGCGAAGAACGCCAGTGAACTTCGTTGTTAATTATCCCCGACCCCTTTATCACAAATCCAGTTTCTTTGCATCCTGTGCATAAACTCTGGAGCTTTGCCGTTAAAAGCAACCTTACAAAGCCTCTGAAACCACTTCCGTAACCTCAGGAACCATGCGTTTCAATAAGTTTTCAATACCTGATTTAAGAGTTATTGTCGAAGACGGGCAGCCACTACACGATCCGCGGAGCTCTACGGTTACAACTCCCTCATGGTAGGATTTATAGCTGATTGCGCCACCATCCTGTTCAACAGCCGGACGTACATAATCATGTAAGATCTGTTGGATTTTTATTTCGGTTTCAGAACCTTCAAAATTCGCAACTGCCTCTTCCTTTTCTACAATATTTAGTTCTGATTCTACAGCACCTTTAACAAACTCTTTAAGGATAGGTTCAATATCCTCCCACACAGCACCCTCTGATTTGGTAATAGTTACAAAATTACTCGCAAAAAACACGCCTGTTACGAAATTGAACTTAAACAGTTCACGCGCAAACTGAGATTTTTCAGCGCTTTCTTTTGTTGGAAAATCAACACTGTTATTAGTTAAAAGTTTATTAACCAAAAATTTTCGTGTAGCCGGGTTAGGGGTACTCTCAGTATAGACGTTGGTGGTTGAAGCTGCAGTATTCATTTTTATTAAATATATACGAAATTACTAATTTTTGAGCTTAGCAATGCAGCACAAAAAGTTATGACATGTGTATGACGACCTATAGACCAGTATAATTTGACGGACTGATATGCTTCAATTCCGTTTTCACTGCTTCAGAAATATCCAAAGTGTCCACAAACTGTGCAATAATTAATTGATTCACATGTGTATTTGTGCGGGTGAGCTCTTTCAAGGCCTCATAAGGATTTGGATAGCCCTCGCGGCGAAGGATAGTTTGTATGGCCTCTGCGACTACAGCCCAGTTCGCATCCAGATCGGCCTGAATGGCATTTTTATTAATCAGCAGCTTTTTCAATCCCCTAACAGTAGATTTTAATGCAATTAGCGTATGCGCCACCGGAACGCCAATATTTCTTAATACCGTGGAGTCGGTGAGATCCCGCTGTAACCTGGAAATAGGAAGTTTTCCTGCGAGATGCTCAAACATCGCATTTGCGAGACCCAGGTTCCCTTCAGCATTCTCGAAATCGATCGGATTCACCTTATGCGGCATTGCCGACGAACCGACCTCGCCGGCCTTGATTTGCTGTTTGAAATAATTCATGGAAATATATGCCCATATATCCCGATTTAAATCGATCAGGATGTTATTGATGCGTTTTAAAGCATCGCAGTGAGCGGCAAAGTTGTCGTAGTGCTCAATCTGGGTGGTGTATTGCGATCGGTTAAGCTGTAGCCGTTCAGTTACGAACTTATTCGCAAAATCTTTCCAGTTGATCTCAGGATATGCCACATGGTGTGCATTAAAATTTCCCGTAGCTCCACCGAACTTTGCAGAAAACGGGATTGATTTTAACTGGTTTAGCTGGGCTTCTATCCGTTCAACAAAAACATGTAATTCTTTTCCAAGGCGAGTGGGCGAGGCAGGCTGTCCATGCGTATGAGCCAGCATAGAAATGTCAGACCACTCGGATATACGAACTTTCAATTGGCCTGTGAGGTCATTCAAAGCCGGTAAATAAGAATTTTCTATGGCGATCCTGAAAGAATGAGGTATAGCTGTATTGTTTATGTCCTGGGAGGTAAGGCCAAAATGTATGAATTCTTTATAGGCGTCGAGTCCAAGCTTGGTAAATTCATCCTTTATGAAATACTCTACTGCTTTAACATCGTGATTTGTAGTCTGCTCTATAAGCTTAACCGCCTCAGCACCTGAAATATCAAAATTTGAATATACATTTCTCAAGGACTCAAATTTCAAGTGATCGAAATCTGCAAGTTGCGGCAACGGTAATTCACAAAGCGAAATAAAATACTCTATTTCTACATAAACCCTGAATTTTATCAGCGCAGCTTCTGAGAAATAAGAAGACAATTCCTGAGTAGATTTATGATAACGTCCGTCAATGGGAGAAATGGCTGATAATGGAGACAAATTCATTTTGTGGATTTGTGCGAAGTTAAGGTTTTTCAATTATTTGAGCCAATATGTTGGAACACCTTTCAAATAGAGTCTAAATTGCAGCAGTGAAAGATTCTCATCGTAAAAAAAATTAACGTATAAATAAAAATATTTTAACATGGAAACTTTGGAATTGAAAAAAGTTTCCATAGTTTTGCTGCATCATAATAAAATGAATAACAATTGGAAGTAAAAGACTACATAATTTCTGAATCAGATAAACTTTTTTGTCAGCACGGATTTAAAAGTGTGACGATGGATGACATAGCCAAACACCTTGGGATGTCTAAAAAGACTATTTATACGCATTTCAGTGACAAAAACGAGATCGTGAATATGGTGATTGAGAATAAGCTGAATTCCCAGAGATGTAGTATCAGGGAGGGTAGTGAAAATGCCGAAAATGCAGTGCATGAATTGTTCTTTGCTGTAACAAACATGAGGGAACTTCTCTCTAACATGCACCCTAACTTGTTCTATGACCTTCAAAAATATCATCCTCAGGCCTGGCTGCACTTCAAGAATTTTCGCCAAAAGAATTTGTTTGAGACGATATACAATAACCTGATACGGGGATTAAAAGAAGGATATTACCGGAAAGATATTAAGCCGGATATCTTAACGCAGTTGCGATTGGAGCAGATAGATCTTATTTTTTCTAATAGTTCAGAATACACGAACGGAAAATATGGGATCGCCCAGGTGATGGTGGAACTAACCGAGCATTTCCTTTATGGTATATGTTCTTTAAAAGGACATAAATTAATCAATAAATACAAAAAGATAACTGAAGAAGACTAGACGCAACCATGAAATACAAATATCTTACCTTAATAATATACCTGGGCTTTATACTGTCTGCAAAAGCACAACAAGCTGATACGATAGCACGCTTAAGTCTTGAGCAGGCTATTGAGTACGCCCAGACTCATCATAACTCCATTTTAAATGCTAGAATTGATGAGGATATTGCCAAAAACACTGTCAGACAAACGATTGGTATCGGATTGCCTCAGATCAGTGGAAATGCGAATTTCCAGGATTTCATAAAAGTTCCCACAACCTTATTACCTGGAGAGTTCTTTGGTCAGCCAGGAACACAGGTGCCTGTGCAGTTCGGAGTTAAATTCCAGTCTTCTGCTGGCATTGAGCTTAATCAGCTTTTGTTCGATGGATCCTACCTTGTTGGATTACAGGCCTCAAAAACCTTTAAAGAACTTTCAAGTAAAAACCTGACAAGAACCCGGATTGAAACCACAGTAGCTGTCACGAAAGCCTATTACTCTGTTCTGGTTAGCAATGAGCAGTTGAGCCTTCTGGACGTAAATCTCGCGAGACTGAAGAAGTCGCTGAAGGATACTGAAGCGATGTTTAAGAATGGTTTTGTAGAAAAGATCGATGTTGACCGTCTGACTGTTCTAAACAACAACCTGGAAACCGAACGTGAAAATGTACTTCGCCTGCTTGCGCTTAATGTGAACCTTCTCAAATTTCAAATGGGAATGACCATTAACAGCCAGCTGACCCTGACCGATTCAATCACAGGGTTACAAGTTGATCAGGCGGTAGTTGCTGTAGACACCGGCGCTTATCGCAACCGTATTGAGTATTCCTTGCTTCAAACCCAGCTAAAAGTGAACGAGTTTGATTTGAAACGCTATAAAAGTCAGTACCTCCCTTCTCTATCGGGCTTTGGAAGTACCTCGCAAAGCTTTCAGGCGAACAAATTTTCCGAGCTTTATGACAGAAATTTCCCCACTACAGTTGTAGGTTTAAGATTGTCTGTGCCGATCATCTCAGGTGGTATAAAGTTATACCAGGTTCGCAATGCTAAGCTGGTCGTATTAAAAACACAAAACGATCTGAATAATCTGCAAAACGGCATTAACCTGGAGGTTGAACAATCCCGTACTACCTATCTTAACGGATTAAGATCCTTAGATAACCAAAAGCGGAATATGGACCTCGCACAGGAAGTCCTGCGGGTTACTAAAATAAAATATGAGCAGGGAGTTGGTTCCAGTATTGAGGTTACAACTGCTGAAACTTCATTGAAGGAGGCTCAAAATAATTATATAACTGCTTTATATGATCTGTTGATCAATAAAGTGAACCTGGACAGATCCCAGGGGAAAATTAACTATTAATAATTTACTGATTGAATCAAGCTAAATATCCTTTAATAAGCACAGAAACGCCCGTCCAAATGACAAGCCGAACGGATCTAAAAAAAACTTTAAACAACATATACTCATGAAAAGAATAATATTTATCTGCAGTGCAGTTTTCCTGGTATCCTGCGGAGGAAAAGCTACTGATAAAAAAACAGAGCTAGAGACGCTTAAAAAGGAGCGTGTCACGCTTAATTCAAAGATCAGCGCGCTGGAAGCTGAGGTAGGAACTGCAGCAGCTGCAAACGAAGTTAAAAATGTAGGCATTCTTGAGGTTAATGAAAGCTCTTTCAGTAATTACCTGGAAGTACAGGGTAGGATTGATGCTGAAGACAATGTTCAGGTAAACCCGGAAGCGCAGGGTGTTGTAACTGCGGTGTTTGCTAATATTGGTCAGAATGTTGGTCGTGGCCAGGTTCTCGCCCAAATTGACGACAAAGTTTTGAGACAAAACATCTCAGAGCTTCAGACCCAGCTTGAGCTTGCAAACTCATTATTTCAGCGTCAAAAAAATCTATGGGATCAAAAAATAGGTACAGAAGTGCAATATCTTAATGCTAAAACCCAAAAGGAAGCTGCAGAAAGAAGGATTTCAACTTTAAGATCCCAAATGTCAATGTATAAGATTAAAGCTCCCATTTCAGGTACTATTGACGCTATGGACCTTAAAGTAGGACAGGCCGTATCGCCGGGAATGTCTGCAATTCGCATCATTAATGCAAGCAAATTAAAAGCTAAAGCTCAGATTGCTGAATCGTACGCGGGTCGCGTAAATCAAGGTGACGATGTTCAGGTTATTTTACCTGACATTCCTGATACAGTCAGAACCAAAATTTCTTTCGCTTCCAAGACAATCGATCCGGTATCGCGAAGCTTCAATGTGGAGATCAAATTACCATCCAACAGAAGCTACCGTCCGAATATGCTGAGCATTCTAAAGATCATAGATTATAAAAATGACAAGGCATTAATAGTCCCCGTAAATGCTATCCAAAAAGCTGAAAATGGCGATTATCTTTTTGTTTCGGAAAATGGAAAAGCAAAGCGCGTGAACATTCAGGCTGGTAAAGTTTCTGACGGAAAGGCAGAGATCCTATCCGGAATTAAAGCAGGGGATAAAGTTATTGTTGCAGGTACAGAGGGTTTGAGTCCGGGTGATATCGTGAAAGCGAATTGATAATTATCAACCTTCTTTAAAGCATAGAATTAGAAATAAAAATGGAAGACACAAACAAAGAATTTAAACCCTCCAGTTGGGCTATTGATAACAGGACCGCCATATATGTGCTAACTGTAATTATAGCTGTAATTGGGTATTTCTCATATTTAGGTTTGCCAAAAGAGAATTTCCCCGAGGTAATTATTCCTAAAATTTTCATTCAAACTGTTTATCCGGGCACATCTCCGGCTAACATGGAGAACCTGGTGACCAAGCAGATAGAAAAGCAGTTGAAATCTACTTCGGGGTTGAAGAAGATCACATCCAATTCCTATCAGGATTTCTCGATAATCACCGCCGAATTTAATACAAGTGTGGATATCAAGGATGCTAAGCAAAGGGTTAAGGATGCTGTGGATAAGGCACGCCAGGATCTTCCGACAGATCTCCCGAACGAGCCCAATGTGCAGGATATCAACCTTTCAGATCTTCCGATCATGTACCTGAATATTTCCGGCGATTACGATCTTAAAAGCCTTAAAAACTACGCAGAGGATATTCAGGATCAGGTAGAGAGCCTGAAAGAGATCTCTGGTGTGGATATCGTAGGGGCACTTGACCAGGAGGTTCAGATCAATGCTGACCTGAATAAAATGGCAGCTGCGCAGATTTCCTTCGGGGATATTGAACGTGCAGTCGGTTATGAAAACCTGACCATTTCGGGGGGTACGATCAAAATGGATGGAGTCCGCCGGACGCTGAACGTTAAAAAGGAGTTTGCCAATGCAAATGAGATCTCTAACCTTATCATAAAAACCCCTACGGGTGCTTCAGTATATCTTCGGGATATTGCAGAAGTAAAAGATTCGTATAAGGAACAGGAGAGCTATGCACGTTTATACGGCAAAAATGTTATCACCCTGAACGTGAAGAAAAGGAGCGGGGAGAACCTGATCGATGCATCCGATAAGATTAATGCCATGGTGAAAGAGATGCAGGCAACTGTTTTACCTAAAAATCTAAATGTTACGATAACAGGCGATCAATCCAACAAAACGCGTGTCACGCTTCATGACCTGATCAATACAATCATCATCGGATTTATATTGGTGACACTGATCCTGATGTTTTTTATGGGTGTTACCAATGCATTGTTTGTGGCATTATCGGTTCCATTATCGATGTTCATCGCATTCATGGCTATGCCTGCCTTAGGAAGCTTAATGGGATTCAGTTTTACCATGAACATGATGGTATTATTTTCATTCTTGCTGGGTCTGGGGATTGTAGTGGATGATGCAATTGTAGTTATCGAGAACACTCACCGGATCTTTGATAATGGTAAGGTTCCTATCGTAAAAGCAGCAAAAACAGCGGCAGCCGAGGTATTTCTACCCGTTCTTTCTGGTACTTTAACAACCCTGGCTCCATTCGTTCCCTTATTATTCTGGCCCGGAGTTATTGGGGAATTTATGTTCTTTTTGCCAATGACGCTGATCATTACATTATTAGCTTCGCTGGTTGTAGCATATATTATCAACCCGGTTTTCGCGGTGGATTTTATGAAGCCGGAAGATCATAGCCCGGTTAAACCTCACTTTGATAAAGGTGTAAAGAAAACCTTATTAGGTTTAGCAATTGTAGCGGTGTTATGTTACCTGATTGATTTTGGTCTCGGTAACTTGATCGTTTTCTTTGCCTTCTTATACTTGATACACCATTTTTTCTTAAGTAAAGCCATCAGACGATTTCAAACAAGTACATGGCCTTCTATACAGAATAAATACGTCAGGTTACTTGAATGGTCTCTAAACAGGCCAAGGACGATATTATGGAGTACTGTTGGCTTATTTTTCTTTACCATCGTTCTGATCGGGATAGTTCCTCCTAAAATAGTTTTCTTTCCAAGCGGAGATCCGAACTTTGTTTTTGTGTACGTTCATTTACCTGTTGGTACTGATCAGGCATTTACAAATGAAGTGTTGAAGAAGGTCGAAGGGGATGTTACCAAGGTTGTCGGCAGGAATAATCCTGATGTATCATCCATAATTTCTAACGTCACAATTGGTGTAACCGATCCGCAAAGCGAGGATCAAGGCCAATATCCTAACATGGGAAAGGTCACCGTAGCCTTTGTGGAGTATGGCAAACGTACAGGTGGAAGTACTGCTGTATACCTTGATAAGATTAGAAATGCTGTGAAGGGGATTCCCGGTGCCGAAATTACGGTAGCGCAAGAGCAGGGAGGACCTCCGACAGCTAAGCCGATCAGTATAGAAATAACAGGAAATAATCTTGATTCTCTTGTGAAAACGTCGGAGAGCCTAAAGCAATACCTCGTAGCAAAACAGATTGCAGGAGTGGAGGAGCTAAAATCTGACTTTCAAAATAATAAGCCGGAGATCATTTTTGATATCGATCGTGAAAGGGCTAATCGTGAGGGAATCTCTACGGGTCAGATCGGTATGGATCTTCGTACGGCAATTTTTGGAAAAGAGGTTTCTAAGTTTCGCGATGCTGATGAAGATTATGAAATTAACCTCCGTGCAAATCCGGAACAGCGTAATAACCTGGATGCGTTAAGGAATATGAAAGTCACTTACCGCGATATGGGCATGGGTGGAATTATCCGCCAGGTTCCTTTGTCATCTTTTGCTTCTATTGATTATGTTAACACATATGGCGGCATAAAACGTAAACAGGAAAAGAGGATCATTATTTTGTCGTCGAATGTTTTGGGAGATTATAATCCCAATGAAGTTGTATCTAATATTCAGCGTGAGGTAGATCAATTTGCTCCTCCGGCAGGAATTGAGGTTAAGATGGCGGGCGAACAGGAAGAGCAGCAGGAAACGATGTTATTCCTTGGAACCGCACTAATGATATCGCTGGGTCTTATCCTGATCATTTTAGTTACACAGTTTAATTCCATTACCAAACCACTGATCATCCTTAGCGAGATAGGTTTGAGTATCATCGGCGTTCTCTTAGGTGTCACCATTTTTAGAATGGAGATGTCTATCGTAATGTCGGGCGTGGGTATCGTAGCGCTGGCGGGGATAGTGGTAAGAAATGGTATTCTACTTGTTGAGTTTACAGAGCTGATGATAGAACAGGGCATGAGTGTCCGGGATGCAATTATCGAGGCAGGGCGTACGCGTATGACCCCGGTATTATTAACCGCGACAGCAACAATGCTTGGACTTATTCCTTTGGCAGTAGGACTAAACATGGACTTTACTACTTTGTTCAGTGAATTTGATCCTCACTTATACTTTGGAGGTGATAGCGTTGCTTTCTGGGGACCATTGTCATGGACAATGATATTTGGGTTAAGTTTTGCGACTTTCCTTACCCTGGTGCTTGTACCATGTATGCTGCTTCTGGCGGATTCAAATACCCGGAGAATTAAAGGCTTGTTTAAAAAGAAGCCTGCGACTGACTAAATTAATTCTCGTTGAACACCGGGATCTTGAGCAGATCAGGATCTTCTTTAGGAAAATGAAATGCCTGCTGACATTCTGCAAGCATTTCATTTAAGGAAAAATCCAGAAAGTAAAAAACCCTCTCAAATTAACGAGAAGGTTTTCCTTTTGTAATTTTTGGGGATTACATTTTAACTGAATCAGCAGCAGCATCAGCAGCTGAATCAACAGTATCAATTTGTGCTTCCAGAGAATCAGTAGTCATTTCTGCAGTTGAATCAATTGTGTCAGCAGCATTTTCTTCAGTTGTGTTTGAGTTACAAGCAGCAACTGATAAAGAAATAGCTAAAGCTAAGAAACCGAATTTGAATAGATTTTTCATTGTTTGGTGGTTAAAAGTTATTTAAATAATTTACACTTAATACCCCATACCTGGAAAGGTAACCCTGTCATCTTAAAAAAATATAAAAAATTATTTTTGCTATCATTGGGTTACAATTTCGCATAAAAAGTATTAACAGTGAGAAAAGAGTTAAAAAGTTCAGTTCCAGCCGATAATGAGATAATACTTGGAATACTGAATGACTCAAAGGAAATACTAAACCGGCTCTACAAGACTTATTTCCCAATGGTACTTCAATTAGTGCTGAATAATAACGGGAGTGAGGATGACGCCAAAGATATTTTCCAGGAGTCTGTGATCGTTCTTTATAATAAAGTAAAAAGTGGAAATTTTGAGCTTAACAGCAAGCTTAAAACATTTATCTACTCTGTTTGTCGTCGTTTATGGCTCAAGCGGTTAAATGCACAAAGCCGTCAGGCAAAAAACATACAGGATTTCTCAGAATTTCATCCGGTTGAGGATGATTTTGAGAAGCATGAAGAGAAAGACAGGCATTTTAATATGATGGAGCAGGCGCTGGTGCAATTGGGAGAGCCTTGTAAAACTATAATAGAGGATTATTACTTACAAAACAAGTCTATGCAGGAGATCTCAGAGAAGTTTGGCTACACCAATGCTGATAATGCCAAAACGCAAAAATACAAGTGCCTGCAAAGATTGAAAAAATTGTTTTTTCAATCATAATATAAAAATGATGAACAAGGATATTGAATTAATCAACCTGATCGATGCTTACTTACGCGGTGAACTAACAGGCGCCGAACTTACTGATTTCGAAAGGAAGAGGAGTGAAGATCCTGCTTTTGACTTAAAAGTTATTGAACAGCAGGAGTTTGTCAAGCATTTGGCTGAGTATGGCAGCAGGGTTCAGCTTACTGCAGACATGAATATAATCCACGATCAGATTGACGTGCAAGCTTTAAGAAGGGAAGTGCAGCCTGATCTTCCGCTTATCCATCGTTTGTGGAATAAATATCGCGTAAGCACCGCTATCGCTGCTACAGTCGCTCTCGTTGCGGTATTTGGAACTCTCTTTTCCACTGGATATTTTTCTGAGAAAGTTAATAATAGCTTTCTCCGGAGAGAGATCAACAGCATTAAACGTTCGCAGAATGCACTGATAAAAAATATTAAAGATAAGCCCGCCAGGGGACCAGTTAACCCGGGGCAATTCGGAGGAACTGGATTTGCTCTTTCATCCAATGGCTACTTGGTTACAAACTATCATGTCATTAAGGATGCAGACTCTGTTTACGTTCAGAATTCGGATGGCGAGTCTTACAAAGCAAAGCCAATATATATAGATCCTACTTATGACTTGGCGGTGCTGCAAATTATCGATCCTGCGTTTGTGGATCTTGCGGCGTTACCGTATACCTTTAGCAGATCTGCCTCCAATGTAGGCGAAGGTGTGTATACCATAGGTTTTCCAAAGGATGATCTTGTTTATAATGAAGGATATGTGAGTTCTAAAAATGGATACGCAGGTGACACAGTGGCGTACCAGGTATCGATTCCGGTCAACCCCGGCAATAGCGGCGGACCACTCCTTGATAACCGTGGCAATATAATTGGAATCATTAACCAGAAGCAGACACTTGTTGATGGTGTGGCTTTCGCAGTAAAATCTAACTACCTGCTTAAATCTATTGAAGCTATTCCACAGGATTCGCTTGAAGATAAATTAACGCTTAATAAACGTAATTCACTAGCAGGTTTGAAACGATTCGAGCAATTCAAGAAGCTGGAACCGTACATATTTATGGTTAAAGTGTATTGAGCTTTTAGCCCTAAGCCTTCAGCTCTCAGCATTATTATAATCGAGTATAACGGCGCTCGACCGGCTTTCTGACCTGGAGATTACAAAGAAGCATTTCGCGATACCTGCAGGATTCGATGCAGATAGGACATTTCGCTTTTGCTTCGGGATAATCAACCCGGAGGATGAAGAGCCAGAAGAAATAATCCTGTCATTCACTCCAACCCGGGGAAAATATATCAAAAGCTTACCCCTGCGTGGAAGCCAGGAAATCGTGGCCGGTCACGCGGATGAAGTACTGGTTAAACTGAACTTGTGCATCACACACGATCTGGTCATGGAATTGCTTTCCTACGGCCCGGATATGAAAATTTTGCAGCCGGCATCATTGGCAAGCGAAATTAAACAGGCACATAAAAATGCATTTGCCCGATATTAAAAGGTATAACGAGATTAAACCGGCCGCACGTACTTTAATACATCCTCAATTAAAACCCTTATTTTTATTTTATGAGGACGGATCAAATCATTATATATCAAACTGCCGACGGCTCCACTACTGTTGATGTAAAATTGGTAAAAAATACTATCTGGCTCAATCAATACCAATTAGCAGAACTTTTTGATACTGACCGCACTTCTATTGCCAAGCATATTAAAGGCATTTATAAATCAGAAGAGCTGAACAGAGATTCAACTTGTGCAAAATTTGCACAAGTTCAAACGGAAGGGTCAAAGAAAGTTAAAAGGGATATTACTCATTATAACCTTGACCTGATAATTTCAGTCGGTTACCGTGTCAATTCAAAACGTGGTACTCAATTTCGCATTTGGGCCAGTAATGTTCTGAAAAGCCATTTAATAAAAGGATACTCCATAAATGAGAAACAGTTAAAAGAACAAACACAACAATTCAATTCCTTAAAGCAAACAGTTAATCTCTTAAGTAAGGTGCTGAAAAGTAAAGAACTGACTTCTGATGAGGCTGTAGGTTTATTAAAAGTAGTTACGGACTACAGCTATGCGCTGGATATTCTGGACAAATATGACCACCAGCAGCTAAGTATTGAAGGTACTGCAGATCAGCAGTTATTTGTAGCTACTTACACAGAGGCCATGCAAGCGATTAAAGATCTGAAGGATAAATTTGGTGGCAGTTCGTTATTTGGAAATGAAAAGGACGACTCATTTAAAGGATCAATTGGAACAATCTATCAATCGTTCGGCGGTGTCGAATTTTATCCAACCATTGAAGAAAAAGCGGCTAACCTCTTATATTTTGTGGTTAAAAATCATTCCTTTTCTGATGGGAATAAACGAATAGCGGCTTACCTGTTTGTTTGGTTTTTAGAAAAGAATAACATTCTTTACCGTCATGATGGATCCAAGCGACTCGCAGATAACGCTTTGGTAGCATTAACGTTAATGATCGCTGAAAGCAAACCAGATGAAAAGGAAATGATGGCTAAGGTAGTGGTGAACCTGATCAATCCGAACAATACATAAGCCTCGTCGTTAATCGAAAACTCTCAGCAGCGCGTTTCTCGCGGCCTACCTACCGGTCAACTTCTCCCAGCACTATATCAATCGAACCCAGAATGGCAACCAGATCTGCGATTAGTACGCCACGTGCGATTTCCGGCAAAACCGATAAATTACTGAAGCTTGGCGCCCGTGCTTTTACACGTTTAGGGATTTCCGTTTTGCCGTCCGTAATAAAATAGTAACCCAGCTCTCCTTTGGGGTTCTCAGAACGGATATAAAAATCCTGCTCTTTCGGTATGATCTTTTTTGGAAGCATTGCGCGGGGATCAAAGTCCGGGCTGCGTTTTAGTTCTTTCTGCAGGCGGTTAAGACATTGCTCAATGATGTGGACGGATTGCACAATTTCATCCACCCGCACTTTATACCTGTCCCAGCAATCACCCGCTTTACCCATTTCACCTTTACCGACGGGTATGTCAAATTCAAGCTCTGGATATACCGAATATTCATCGACGCGCCTGAGATCCCATTTCAATCCCGAACCCCTTAGCATTGGCCCTGAGCAGCCATAATTAATAGCTACATCCAGCGGAAGTATCCCAACTCCGGCCGTCCGGTTTATAAAGATCTGATTGTCGGTAAGGAGCTGATCAAGTTCTTTAAGCTTTGGCTTAAAGTATTCGATAAATTCCCCGCACCGTTCTTCGAACCCTACAGGGAGATCATAAAACAAACCACCGATCCAGATATAATTATACAGCATTCGGGAACCCGAAGCCCACTCAAGCATGTTCATAATATGCTCCCTGTCGCGAAAACACCATAAGAAAGGAGTGAAGGCGCCTATATCAATGCCATAAGTTCCTATGGCAATTAAATGTGAACCTATCCGGTTGAGCTCACAAACCAGAACACGTATATATTCAATCCGTTTGGGAATATCCTGATCGATACCCAGCATTCTTTCAACCCCCATAACAAAGGCATGGTCATTGTTCATCGAGGCGAGGTAGTCCATACGATCGACAAAGGGTATGATCTGCTGATAGCTCAGGCTTTCACAATGTTTCTCGAAACACCTGTGAAGATATCCCATATGAGGAATAACCTCCTTCACGATCTCTCCATCGGTAATAAGTTCAAGCCTTAGAACACCATGGGTGGATGGGTGCTGGGGGCCCATGTTAATGATCATCTCCTCCGGTTCGAGGTGCTCAGTCAGTTCGGCGTATCTGGTTTTCCGGGAAAGCATATTAATTAGCGTATTAACCTAAAATCTGACAAATAATTTGATATATCCTCCTTCAAACTTAGTTGATCTTAATCCCTTTATATTCCTCTGCTGCTACATAGTCCTTACGCAGGGGATAGCCCTCCCAATCGTCCGGTAAAAGGATCCGCCTGAGATCAGGATGACCGTCAAAATAAAAACCTGTTAAGTCAAAAGCTTCCCGTTCATGCCATTCTGCAGCTTTCCAGACATGGGAAACCGTAGGGAAGGAGGGTAATATGTCGCTGCTTCGATCATGTTCAATAATTACCTTTAAAGTAAGCTGCGATTTATAAGGGATCGAAGCAAGATGATAAACAACAGCAAACCGGTTATCCTCCACGCCATGATCTACTCCTGTAAGGCAGGACAAAAAATCAAAATATGTTCTTTCATTATCCCTTAACTCCAGGCAAACGTCGGCTATACTGTCTTTTTTAATGATCAATGCATGCTGAATTCCGGAAATCTGTTCACCTGCGATTACTTCAGATCCGAACTTTTGCAACAGAAGATCTTTTATCTGATTAAAAGTCATCATAAGGTCAGGGCGCAAGTCTGACTATCTTCCAGCTGGTTTTGTCGGCCTTTTTATAAACTATCCGGTCGTGTAACCTGCTCGGGCGGCCCTGCCAGAATTCTATAACCTGAGGCTTGACCACATATCCGCCCCAGTATGCAGGTTTAGGAACATCCTTGTTTTCGTAGCGGGTTTCTGTTTCCTGCCAGTTCTTCTCCAGCATGGCACGTCCTTCGATAACCTGGCTTTGAGGAGATACGATCGCCCCGATCTGGCTGCTTTTAGGACGTGACTGAAAATATTTTTCAGATTCTTCTTTCGTTAATTTTTCAACAGTTCCTTCAATTCTAACCTGGCGGGCCAGTTCCGGCCAGAAAAATACAAGCGCTACCACGGGGTTTTTAGCCATCTCTTTGCCTTTAGCACTAAGATAGTTGCTATAAAAGATGAAACCCCTCTCTTCATAGCCTTTTAATAATAAGATCCGTGCAGATGGCTTACGGTCAATGCTTGTTGTGGCCAGGGTCATCGCATTTGGCTCATGAATGCCTGAATCCATGGCTTCTTTAAACCACTTGCCAAATTGCTTCATGGGATCTTTCGCAACATCTTTTTCAGATAAATTTTCTGAGCTATATTCCTGACGGAGATTTTCAACTATTTGTTTTTCTACTGACATTCCCTGCTAATAAATACCGGATTCCTGGGAAAGTATTTCCCTTTGCAAACTTAACAAATGTGCATTGTATTCCACCATTTCAAAGATATTTACGTATATATTTATAATCAGAGATCAGATAACTAATTTTATTGTCATATGCGTATGCTAAGTCCTGTAAAACCTCAAAAAGGGAACCTGCTTATTTCAGAGCCATTTATGCTGGATCCAAACTTCAAACGTTCTGTTGTGATGCTTACAGAGTTTGAAAATGATGGAGCACTGGGTTTTATTTTAAACCAGAAAAGTAACTTTCTTTTAGGCGATCTTCTGCCTGATTGCAGTTCTCAGCTTCCTGTTTTTATCGGGGGGCCTGTGGCTAATGATACCCTTCATTTTATTCACACCTGTTATAATAAACTGAATAGTGGAATCGAGATCATGGACGGCATTTATTGGGGCGGTAACTTCGAAGCTTTGCAGGTCCTGATCAATACCGGTCAGCTGGATAGCTCGGAAATTAAATTTTTTGTGGGCTATTCCGGATGGGGAGTTGAGCAGCTGGACCAGGAACTGGAGCAAAATTCATGGTTGGTGGCAAGCAAGTTTAACTCCAAAGTGATCTTTGTGGAAGATGAGGAGAATTTATGGAGAGAAGTAATTATCGGCTTAGGTCCGAAATACGCTCACATAGCAAATTTCCCCGAGAACCCGCAGTGGAACTGAATGAGATATGAGACGTTAGATATGAGACAGCTAATTACTGACTTCTGATCACTTATTCCTCACCCTCCATCTCCTCCGCACTAAGTTCAACCTTTTGGCGCAGATCTTCTTTGAACTGAAGTAATTTCTGAGAGAGCTTATCATCAGCGGTAGCCAGGATCTGTGCAGCCAGGATACCTGCATTTTTTGCTGCGTTCAAAGCGACGGTAGCTACAGGAATACCGTTCGGCATCTGCAGGATAGAAAGGATTGAGTCCCAGCCATCTATCGAATTAGCGGATCTAACAGGCACGCCTATCACAGGAATATGAGTGATCGACGCCACCATGCCAGGCAAATGGGCAGCTCCGCCGGCGCCTGCTATAATCACCTTTAATCCCCTTTTTGATGCCGTTTTAGCATACTCAAACATACGCTCGGGAGTACGGTGGGCGGAAACAACAGTCATTTCAAAATTTACTCCCAGTTCTTTCAAAACGTCCGCTGCATCTCTCATAACACCCACATCAGACTTGCTTCCCATAATGATACCCACCTGAGGGGAATTAGAAGTTGATTGATTCATATCAATTGATTATAAAGTATTTACGAAAACTATTTAAATTTTTACTTTAAGTATGTTCTGAACATGTTTGGCTTTGTCGATCGCTTTTTGACGGTCATCGTCCAGAATCGTGACATGTCCCATTTTACGAAATGGTTTTGTTAATTTCTTGCCGTACAGATGAACATAAACGCCTTCCATTTTAAGCACTTCGCTCAGGCCTTCATATTCTGCCGTACCTTCAAAGCCCTTTTCACCTAAAAGATTGATCATCACTGCATTGCTGATGGAGCGTGTATCACCAAGGGGTAAATTAAAGATCGCCCTTAGGTGTTGTTCATATTGCGACGTATAATTAGCCTCAATACTTTGATGTCCGCTGTTATGAGGCCGTGGTGCCAACTCGTTTACGAGGATTTGACCATCCTTCGTAAGAAAAAGCTCCACGGCAAGAACCCCAACAATCTTCAGATCCTCAGCAATCTTCACCGCCAGCTGGTCAGCCCGCTGCAGGATTTCAGCATCAAGTGTGGAAGGGGATATTAAAAACTCGACGAGGTTAGCCTCTGGATTAAATTCCATTTCAACGCATGGAAAGGTTTTGATCTCGCCATTTTCATTTCTGGAAACGATCACAGCGAGCTCTTTCTCGAAATCCACCCAATCTTCAATTAAACTTGGGGATTCAAAGGCGGTATCAAGATCAGCCTGAGATTTAACAGGATGCACCCCCCGGCCATCATAACCATCTTTTCTAAGCTTCTGGATATAGGGAAAGGCGAAATTGCCTGAGATCAGCTCGCTCTTGCTTTGTATCAGTTTAAAAGGTGCAGTAGGAATATCATTTTCCTTAAAAAACTGTTTTTGAACGCCCTTGTCCTGGATCAGCCTGATAACACGGGATTGCGGATATACCAGGACACCTTCACTTTCAAGCTGTTGAAGCGCGTCTACATTTACTTTTTCAATCTCTATGGTGATCAGATCTACCCCCTTACCGAAATTATAGACAGTCTGATAATCTGTCAATGACCCCCTGACAAAGGTATTGCAGAGATCTTTACAGGGAGCATCGGCGTCAGGATCTAAAACATGGGTGGTGATGTTAAAATTAATGGATTCCTGGATCAGCATGCGGCCTAACTGCCCGCCTCCAAGAATACCAAGTTTTAAATCACCGTAAAAAGACTTCATGCTGCAAGTTTAAGTCAAAAGTGTAATACTGCCAATTGTATCGAATATTAGCTGGTTAAAAGGCTCTCCTGTTGGATCTTTTTCTGCAATTCCAGGATACCGCCTATCAATGATTCAGGTCTTGGCGGACATCCCTGTACGTATACATCAACCGGAATGATCCTGTCAACGCCTTTCACAACATGATAACCATGCTGCCAGTATGGCCCGCCGCAATTTGAACAGGAACCCATCGATATAACATACCGGGGTTCCGGCATTTGCTCATAAAGCCTTTTTATACGCTCAGCCATCTTAAAAGTAACCGTGCCGGCAATGATAATAACGTCTGATTGGCGCGGAGAGGGGCGTGGAAAAACCCCAAAACGGTCAAGATCATAGGTCGAGGCCATAGAACCCATCATCTCTATGGCACAGCAGGCAATGCCAAAGCTCATAGGCCACAAGGAGGAGAGGCGTGCCCAGTTGAGCAGATCATCCATTTTGGTGATGATAATACCACCGTCTTCACTTTTTATCTCTAAGCTCACCGTTATGGTTTTTTAAATTGTGGTCTGAACATGGGTTTGGGTGATACCGGTTTAATTTCTCCAGATAAAACAGGGTCTGCCGTCGGCTCTTTATTTATGCTAAAACCTTTTATAACATAGGTTTCATCGTTTATTCGCGAATAAGCTGATAAAGGTATCCTTCCGGGCCCCGATGGAAGAGTATATTCCGGCTTAATCCAGTTAAGATCTCCTTTTTTCCATACATAAACCAGACCGATCAGAAGGACGCCGATGAAGATGAACATTTCAATAAGACTAAGCCAACCCCAGCGAGGTTCAGCCAGAATGATGGATTCCTGGCTGAATACGGTTGTCCATGGAAAGATAAATACCATTTCGACATCAAACAGCAGGAAAATAAGCGCCACTACATAAAAACGCGAGTTAAACTGTATCCAGGAACTGCCGGTCGGTTCTTCACCGCATTCATAAGAGCTTAATTTTTCAGGATTAGGTCGTTTTACCGCTACAATCCATCCGAGGAAAAATGTGAATAACACAAAGAGAACCCCCATCACAAGGTAGATAAACACTTTTCCGAATTCAGTTAATTGAGATGGTTCAATCATTGGATCAAACTTAGATAAAGTTTTGTCTCCATGCAACTCCTGGCTGTGCCACAGTGAAATCCATCTGCTTCTTAACAACAAACATGAAACCATCATGATTTTGCCAAAACCCGCAGGGGTACGATTATCAAATCATGATCGCTTCATCACCGTTAAAAAACAAAAAAAACAGATGAAATTTAATGTGGATAAGCTTTTTTTGATTTTAAAACTCTTAACCGCAAATTCGCATACCCTTAGGAATACCTTATGAATCTGAATAAATATAAAAAAATAGCAAGTGAACTTTCGATTAATTCCCGGCAGGTTGAAGTAACAGTTAACCTGATTGAGGAAGGGGGAACTATACCTTTTATCGCCCGTTACCGGAAAGAAATGACGGGGAGTCTGGATGAAGTGCAGGTAGCCGCTATACGCGACCGCATGATGCAATTAAATGAGCTTGATAAAAGGAGAGAGGCGATCTTAAAATCACTGAAGGAACAGAATGTTCTAACCAACGAGCTGGAAAGTCTGGTAAACCGGGCAGAAACCATGGTCGCGCTTGAAGACATCTATCTCCCTTATAAACCCAAACGCAAAACCAAAGCTTCTATAGCGCGTGAGCATGGTCTTCAGCCTCTTGCTGACAAAATAATGGCGCAAACGTCTTTTGACGTAGAATTGGAAGCGGCAAAATACATCGATGAAAAGAAAGGAGTGTCATCTGCCAATGAAGCCCTGGCGGGTGCACGGGATATTCTCGCAGAGCTGATGTCCGAGCAGATAGACCTTCGCACCCGCATGCGGCAATTATTTATAAATTCAGGAAGCTTTCAATCAAAGCTTATTAAAGGTAAAGACGAGGCAGGTCAGAAATATAAGGATTATTTCGACTGGAATGAGCCTGTTAAGTTGGCTCCGTCTCACCGGGTGCTGGCATTGCGCAGGGCCGAAAAGGAAATCATAATCACTCTCAACATTGAGGTCCCGGAAGATGACGCACATAGAATTTTAGAAACTATGTTTGTTAAAGGCGCGACTGAAGCATCCGTGCAGGTCCGTCTTGCGGCCCTTGATGCTTACAAGCGTCTGATCAAGCCATCGATGGAAACGGAGGTCCGCGTGCTGACGAAGAAAAAGGCTGATGCTGAAGCAATACGTGTGTTCACAGATAATGCCCGGCAATTATTACTGGCTGCCCCGGTGGGACAAAAACGTATAATGGCCATCGATCCCGGGTTCAGGACCGGATGTAAGCTCGTTTGCCTGGACGGACAGGGACAACTGCTGGAAAATACGAATATTTATCCCCACAACGGAGCTGAAGGTGCAAAAGAGGCTGCTAAAACAATCAGTTTTCTGGCAGATAAGTATAACATTGAGGCAATAGCCATAGGCAATGGAACTGCCGGAAGAGAAACAGAAGCGTTTGTACGATCTCTTGATCTTTCCGATCTGATAATTGTTATGGTGAATGAGAGCGGAGCCTCTGTCTATTCGGCGTCTGAAGTGGCGCGTGAAGAATTTCCGGATAAAGATATCACGGTCAGAGGAGCTGTTTCAATCGGGCGACGGTTAATGGACCCGCTGGCCGAGCTTGTTAAAATTGATCCCAGGTCAATCGGAGTTGGCCAATATCAGCATGATGTAGATCAGTCGCAGTTTCAGATATCCCTGGACGACACGGTAATTAGCTGTGTTAACTCAATCGGTGTGGAGCTTAATACGGCATCAAAACAGATCCTTTCATATATTTCCGGTTTGGGGCCGCAACTGGCTCAAAATATTATAGAATACCGGAATAAGAACGGCGCTTTTAGTCGCAGATCGGAACTTAAAAAGATCCCAAGGCTTGGCGAAAAGGCCTTTGAGCAGGCAGCAGGTTTTCTCCGGATCCGTAATTCTGAACATCCTCTGGATGGGAGTGCTGTCCATCCTGAACGATACGCCCTGGTTGAAAAAATGGCGAAAGATCTTAATTGTCAGGTGGCAGACCTGATCAAGGATGAGCATCTGCGTAAACAGATCAGGCTTCAGAATTATGTCAGTGCTACGGTTGGTTTACCTACACTGAATGATATTCTTCATGAACTCGCAAGGCCGGGACTCAATCCACGGGATCAGTTTGAGGCCTTCACCTTTTCTGCCGGGATCAATGCGATTGCAGATCTGCATACCGGAATGATCCTGCCGGGAATTATTACTAATATTACCGCTTTCGGTGCTTTCGTAGATATCGGGGTTCACCAGGATGGGCTGGTCCATGTTAGCCAATTATCCAATCGGTTTGTAAAGGATCCTAACGAAGTAGTGAAAGTAAGTCAGAAAGTCTTGGTTAGAGTTACTGAAGTAGATGTCTTGCGTAAGCGAATAGCCCTTACTATGAAAACTGAGGAGCTAAATCAAACTAGTCTTAAAGTAAAAAAGCCGGAAAGAATTGAGCTTAAACAAGAAGCGAGGCCGGAGACTGAGATAGATATAAACCTTAAGCTTGCCGCATTGAAAAATAAGTTTTCCTGAATGGATGCCATTTATATTTAATAAATGAATAAGAACGAAGAATTCGATGCAATAATTATAGGCGGTGGAGCCTGTGGGTTAATGTGCGCCGTTCAGGCTGGTTTCTTAGGCAAGAGGGTTTTGATACTTGAAAAGAATGAAAAGGTCGGAGCAAAAATCCTTATATCCGGCGGTGGTAGATGTAATTACGCTAACCTTTATGCTAATGAATTTAATTTTCTTTCAGGAAACCCCCATTTCTGTAAATCCGCGTTTTCGCAGTTTTCTGTAGAAGACACTATTGGCTTTTTTGAAACATACGGTATCATAGGGCAGGAGAAGACCCTTGGCCAATTATTTCCGGTAAGCAATAATGCAAGGGATATAGTCCGGATCTTTGAAGGGCTTTGTGAAGATATGCGACAGGAAATTGTTTGCGGGGCCGAGGTTAAGTCTGTAGAAAAAACAGCCGCAGGATCATTCAGTATAGTTTATGAAAAGGCCTTTAAAACTACGCAATTATCAGCTGCTAAAGTGGTTATAACCACGGGCGGACTTCCTATCCCCAAGATGGGGGCTACTGATTTTGGATTAAAGATTGCAAAACAATTCGGATTGTGGATCAACCAGCCTGCACCTGCGCTTGTACCTTTAACTATTACCGGGAAAGATGCAGATTGGTATGCACAGCTATCCGGCAATTCTATATTCTGCAGGGTGTCCAATGAACGTATTAGTTTTGAAGAGAACATTTTATTCACCCATTGGGGACTTAGTGGCCCGGCTATCCTGCAAATATCATCCTACTGGCGGGCAGGAGAACGCATTCGGATTGACCTGCTTCCAAATGATCATATCGCGGATATCATTCAAAAGGAAAAGCAGATAAATGGACGGAAAACATTATCAGGCCTTCTGGCTGACATTTTTACCCGCAAGATCGCAGATGCATTCTCTAAATTTTTACCCATTGACAAAAACCTTGCGTCTCTTACACGTGAGGATTTGATCGCTACGGATGCATTAATACATTTTTTCGAAGTAAAACCCGCAGGAGATAAGGGCTATGATAAAGCAGAAGTTATGAGGGGAGGGGTTGATACAGATGAATTATCTTCCAAGACCCTGGAGGTTAAAAAGGTTAGAGGACTGTATTTTGGAGGAGAATGTGTGGATGTAACGGGATGGTTAGGCGGATATAATTTTCAATGGGCATGGTCATGCGGTTACGTTATAGCTCAGAACATTTAAATTAGGGAATTCTAAAAACTGTGCTATCTGATGTACAAGGCCACGCCTGATGGGTATTGCGGCGATGAAGATACCGGGCAAACATCAGCCTGGTATTTGTTTTCTGCAATGGGCTTTATCCCGTTACCCCTGCAACGGATCAATATGTTTTAGGAGCGCCTTTATTTAAAAAAGTGACACTTAAACTGGAGAACGGAAAAGAAGTAGTTATAAATGCCCCCAATAATTCCTCCGAAAATATATATGTCAAGCAAATGAAGCTTAAGGACCGGCAAAACCAATATTATTGGTTTAATGGTTGAGGATATTTCTAACCCTTTTTTTGCTAATATCGCCCGTAGGATCGAATATCAGGCTTATTTAAATGGGTATAAGATCATTTATTCAAGCACGGACAACGACACAAAAAGGACGAAAGAGCTTATTCAACTGTTCCGTGACCGGCATGTCGACGGATATATTATCAGCCCCCCTGAGGGAATAGAAGACGATGTGAAATCCCTGCTGAATGCAGGAATCCCAGTCGTCTTTTTTGACCGTTATCTAAGTGATATCGAAGTAGATGCAGTCACCATTGATAATTCTTGGAGGATATGAGAAAGCTATTGAGGAACATGGTTACCCGGCTCATATTAAGGAAATAAGGTTTTAAGCAGTGCCCCGATAATATTGTAAGACATAATACGACAGCTCGGTTTAAGCATAACAGACGAAATTGCGGTCATATCATTTGATGACCATGATCTGTTTGAACTTCATAATCCTTCAATAACCGCTATATCCCAGCCCGTTGAGCAAATTTCTGATCAGATCATTAATATTTTACTGAACAAAATGAAGCCGAACGCCAAGCATAAAAAGGAGCAAGATTTAGTTTTACCCACACATATTGTAACACGGGATTCTACAAAAAAAAAATTATAGGTTAACTTTCTGTTGTAGGATAAATGATTATCATAGCCTGCTGTATAAATAATTGAATTATTTTAATCTATTATCTATATGGATCAGGCAGAAAGTGTTTGTGCCACAGAGTAAGTTTCCATATTGCTTACTTCCCCTATAACGATCAGTGCAGGGTGAGTAATATCATTTTCTTTAGCCAGAATTTCTAATTCTTTAACTTTTCCTCTTACAATTTTCATGGTTGGCAAAGAAGCATTCTGTATCAATGCAGCCGGGGCGCTTCCCTTTCCGCAATTAACAGCTTCGTAGATGATTTTAGAAAGGTTTTTCATTCCCATATATATAACCAAGGTAGTCTTGCTTTGAAGAGCAAGACGCACATCATTGGAAAGTGATCCGTCTTTTTTTGTTCCTGTTATCATCCAAACTCCTTCACTAATACCTCGGTGGGTTAAAGGTATATCTGAAAGCCCGATTGCCAGCATACTGGTTATTCCTGGAATGTAACTTGAGAGTATTCCATTTTTACGGGCAAACATTATTTCCTCCATCCCTCTTCCAAAAACGAAAGGATCTCCTCCCTTAAGTCTTATCACCAAACCTTTCTGAAATGCCTTTTCTGCAATGAGCTTATGAATGTGCTCCTGTGGGGTATAGTTTCCGTAAGGTGTTTTGCCGGCATATATTTTTTCGCAATCAGGTCGGGCATAGTTTAACAAACATTTGTTTGCGAGTTGATCATATAATATTACATCTGCTCTTTTAAGTGCATTAATAGCTTTTAATGTAATCAATTCGGGATCTCCAGGACCTGCACCCACTAATATTAATTCTGGTGTGCTCATTTTATTAAAATTTATACTTTAAATTCAAAATAAGAAATTTTTTATGTATAATTTGAGTTATATGTTGAGAATAAAAGTATATATAAGATATTAATTTGTATTTTATCATTAAAAGTACAAAATAATTGAGGTATTTATATTATAAATTATAATTATTGATGATATTTAGTAATAAATAACGTAAATAAATGATTTATCTAATATAAAAAACATAAAAAATGTGTAAATAGTATATTTTAACTTGATAATAATTAGTAAATTTGGATTATTGATTAATTTTCATTTAAAATGAATAAAAAAACCAGAAAAAAAATTGTTGTAGTCGGTAACGGGATGGTTGGACATAAGTTTTGTGAAAAAATATTATTGAAATCAGATCAATACGAGTTAATTGTATTTGGAGAGGAGCCGAGGATAGCATATGACAGGGTTCACCTAAGTGAATATTTTTCTGGTAAAACAGCAGATGATCTTAGTCTATCATCGCTTGCCTGGTATCGCGAGAACCAAATCACTCTGCATTTGGGTGATCCGGTAAAGGAGATTAATCGGGAAGAAAAGACCATACATTCCTATAATGGATTGATAGAAAAATATGATTATCTCATGCTTGCAACTGGATCTTCTCCCTTTGTACCAAATATTCCCGGAATAGAAAAGGAGGGTGTTTTTGTATACAGGACGATTGAAGATCTCGAGAAGATGCAAAAGCACGCTGCTAAAAGTAAAACAGGAGCCGTGTTGGGTGGAGGTCTTTTAGGTCTGGAGGCAGCAAAAGCCTTGCTTGATTTAGGCATGGAAGATACACATGTTATTGAATTTGCAAGCAGGCTCATGCCAAGGCAGATAGATGATGCAGGGAGTAAACTTTTGCAGGCTAAATTATCGCAACTGGCTTTAAATGTTCATTTAAATAAAAGTACTGCTGCTATTCTGGGTGATCAGCAAATTGAAGGCCTGCAATTTACGGATGATTCAATTATGAAATTAGATATGCTGGTGATTTCTGCTGGGATCCGTCCCAGAGATGAAATAGCGAGGCTTTGTGGCCTGGAAGTAAGCAGTCGTGGAGGCATTATCGTAAATGAGCACATGCAAACCAGTGATGAACACATTTTTGCCATTGGGGAGTGTGCACTTTTTGAAGGGATGATCTACGGTTTGGTAGCCCCGGGTTATGAAATGGCAGAAGTGGCATCTTCGTTTTTAAGCCAGGGAAGTAAGCAGTTCAAAGGCTTTGATATGAGTACTAAGCTTAAATTAATTGGTGTGGATGTGGCCAGTTACGGGGATGCTTTCATCGCAGAGCCCGATTGCACTTCCATTATATTCGAAGACACTCATAAAGGTATATACAAAAGGATAAATATAAGTCATGACGGAAAGTACCTCCTTGGTGGAATCCTGATTGGTGATGCAGATGCATATAATATGTTGCTGCAGACAGTTAACAATAAGATCATACTTCCGCCAAATCCGGAAGATCTGATTTTAGGAGCCAGAGGTGGTACAAGTACAGAAGGTGCAGGTATAATGGGTTTGCCCGATGATGCACTGGTATGTTCCTGTGAAGCAGTTACAAAAGGAGCCATATGTTCTGCAGTAACAGAATGCGATATTACAACTGTTGATGGAATGAAAAAAGGCACAAAGGCGGGTACCGGCTGCGGAGGATGTGTGCCAATGCTGAAAGATTTGATTAACGGAACATTAAAAGAAAATGGTAAATATATTAAAAATGTGCTTTGTGAACATTTTGATTACTCAAGGCAAGAATTATTGGATCTGATAAGGATCAATCATATCAAAACTTATGACCAGGTGCTGGATACTTTTGGTAAAGGCGACGGCTGCGAAGTTTGCAAGCCTGCTATAGCAAGTATTTTAGCCGGGTTATGGAATGAACTTATCCTGAAGCAGGATACGATTCAGGATAGTAATGACCGCTTTTTAGCTAATATCCAGAAAGGTGGAACCTATTCTGTGGTTCCCAGGATCCCGGGAGGTGAAATAACAGCAGATAAACTTATTGTAATTGGCAAGGTAGCCAAGGAATATAATTTATACACAAAAATAACCGGTGGTCAGAGGATAGATCTTTTTGGGGCCCATTTAAATGATTTACCAGCAATTTGGTCTAAACTCATTGATGCAGGGTTTGAAAGTGGCCATGCTTACGGTAAATCTTTGAGAACTGTAAAAAGTTGCGTTGGAAGTACCTGGTGCCGTTTTGGTTTGCACGACAGTGTATCATTTGCCATTGAAATAGAAAATAGGTATAAAGGCCTGCGTTCGCCGCACAAATTAAAAGGTGGTGTTTCTGGTTGTGTAAGAGAATGTGCAGAGGCGCAGGCTAAAGATTTCGGTATCATAGCTACAGAAAAGGGTTGGAACTTATACATCTGTGGTAACGGTGGTTCAAAGCCGCAGCATGCGCAACTTCTGGCTACAGATATAGATCATGATACTTGCATAAAATATCTGGACAGGTTCCTCATGTTTTATATTAAAACTGCTGATCCTCTAACACGTACAGCAACCTGGTTAAACAAGATGGAGGGTGGTATGAGCTATCTTAAAAATGTAATCATTAATGACAGCCTTGATATAGCAGAAAATTTAGAACTGGAGATAGCTGAGCTTATTGCACAGTATACCTGTGAATGGAAACAAGTGGTAGAGAGTGATCTGATGAAGAAAAAATTCAATCATTTTGTAAATGCACCAGAAGAGAAAGACCCCTATGTGGTTTTTGAACCTCTTAGGGAACAAAAGCAGGCTGCGGAATGGTAAAGCCATTATATTCCTAAAATTTATTAATATAAAAAATGGAAGTATTAGAAGAAGTAATCTCTGGCCAGCAATGGATATTGGTTTGTAAAGCCGAAGATATACCAGAAAATGGAGGAGCCTGTGTAAAAGTGGAAGAACAGCAGGTGGCGGTTTTTAATTTTAAACGTCGTAATCAGTGGTATGCCACACAGAATTTATGTCCCCATAAACAGCAAATGGTACTTTCGCGCGGAATGATTGGCAGTGCTGGTGAAAATTGCGAACCCAAAGTGGCCTGTCCTTTCCATAAAAATACATTTTCACTCATTACCGGTGAAGGGATCAGTGATGAAGCACTTCATATTAAAACCTATCCTGTGAAAGTCTATTCGGGCCTGGTTTACATTTGCCTGGAACAATAAAAATCTGTTAGCGTTGCCGGTTAACAGCAAAACTCTCGTTATATGATTAATTATAAACAGGCACAAGAAATAATCAAAGGCAATGCGGGATCATTTGACAAAGAACTAATTGATATAGACCATGCGCTTGGCAGAGTGCTTGCTCAAGATATTACTGCTTCGAGGGACTACCCGCCGTTTAACCGCTCCGCAATGGATGGTTTCGCATTAAATATAGACGACTTTAATAAGGGAATACGAAGCTTTAAGATCATTGAAACCATTCTTGCAGGTCAGAAAAGCCATAAAGAATTATCCTCCGGCACATGTTATAAAATAATGACTGGTGCAGCAGTTCCGGTGAGTGCCAATGTGGTGATCAGAAGAGAAGATACTAATGAAAATGAACTTAGTGTTATTGTGGAGGCTCGTCAATGTGTATATTTTCAGAATATTGCTTTAAAAGGGCAGGATCTCAAAAAAGATGTTATTGCATTAAAGGCTCCTTTTAAGATAAATGCTCCAGCAATAGGATTACTTGCTTCCCTGGGGAAACAGAAAATTTGGGTTTATTCAATGCCCGAAGTTGCAATTTTTACAACCGGAAATGAGGTAATATCTTTAGGAAACGATGTAAATGATCTCCAGATCTATAATAGCAATCTTCACGTATTAAAGGCACTTTTACTTGAGCATAAAATAGAGCCCAAACATACAGCTCACCTATTAGATGATAAAGAACAGTTGGAAAATGGCCTCAAACTTTATTTAGATGTTGATATACTTATTTTAAGTGGAGGGGTTTCAGCAGGTGATACAGATTATATCCCAGAGATATTAAGAAAATTGGGAGTTGAAATATTGTTTCATAAAGTAGCTATAAAACCTGGGAAGCCAATTTTATGCGGCAAACTACCAGGAGGAGGTTTGGTTTTTGCGCTGCCGGGTAATCCTTTTTCTTGCCTGGTTGCCTTTAAGCTCTTCATAGAAACCCACCTTGAAAGTAGCTTCGGGCTCCTCCCTCAAAAAAAAATAAAGTTTCCTGTTAGCTTTATCCGCACGAAAAAGGGAAGTTGTGATGAATTTTTTCCTGTTTACATTTCAGAAAAAAATACTTTAAACGAAATTAATTTTAATGGATCAGGAGATATCAGGATGGCATGTTCTGCAGATGCACTTGGCATCCAACCTGCAGTAGAGATGAATATTTCAAAGGGGGAAGAAATTTTTTGTATTCCTTTATAAAAGTATGAATGTCTTTTAAGATTCTTCCCTTGCAAAACTCTGCAACTTCTTTTTATCAACTATCTTGATATTTCTTTTGGTGGTAACAATGGTCTTTTCAATAACTAATTCATTGATTATCCTAAATACAGTTTCGTATGTGGCACCGACGACAGATGCAATATCCTGGCGGGACAATTCAATTCTTATGGCACCATTTTCGTCTGTACCAAACTGGTTTTTTAAGGAGATCAGTGCGATTGCAAGCCGTCCTTTAACAGACATATGGGCAAGATTACGCATGTTCTTTTCCGATTCTTGTAATTCGTCAGCAAAGAACATGAACAATTTAAATGCAAAATCTGTATTAACTTTCAGTGTGCTGTAAAAAAAATCCATATCTATAAAGCATACCGCTCCATTTTCAAGCGCCGTTGCTGATACTGGATAAATTTCGCTCTTACTGCTTATACCCCGGTGTCCCAAAATCGCTCCTTTAGAAGCGAATCTTAAGATTAGCTCTTTATCGGAGCCCCATTTTTTATGTACCTTAAAATTCCCTGCATACACAAAGTAAATTCCGGAAACAAAATCTCCTTCATAAAAAATAGTTTCTCCTTTTTTCACTTCATACACCTTTTTATTTGCTGTGATTGCCGGAATCCATTCCCCTCATGCAATTTGTGGTTAAAAAACAACTGCTTGTATCGTATTCCTTTTTTGATATTTTCATTTGAATATAATTGTTTTTTATTGGTAATGATGCTTGCATGGGCTTATATCCATGTCGTTGTGTGAGCGGCAAGCTCATGCAGGTTTCATTTGTGATTTTTAAACGTCATTAGATTAGTATAGATTCTATTATTTAAAATTTGAACATTTTCACCATTAAATATTGTGAATATTAGTAAATATTACATTTAATGTAGTGATAAATAGAAAATATCGTTATTTTTTTACATAAAATATAAAATACAGTAAAAAATATATCATTATTTGGGCATATTTAATCATAAATGATTCATTTTATTATATATATTATGTTTATAGATTAGTAATAGTTCATTTAACGACGATTTTCATTAATAATGTAATAAAATTTCAATATAATTTCAAGATTTATTAGAAAATATCATGATATTGAGTACATTTATAATATAATAAGCACTTCGCATATGAAAATTTAAAAAATAAAAAAGCCCCATCGAGATTGCAGTCAAGATTGGGGCATTAGGCTTCAAATTCTCTCAAACTTAAAACTTATAGCAAATGTATCGAAAAATTAAACTATTCGTAGTTAGCCTCTTTTTTCTCGGCCTTAACTTATATTTCCAAAAATCTTTTGCGCAGTTTTCCCTGGGCGCACAGTTAAGAACCAGGGCAGAGATCAGGGATGGTTTTGCAAATCTGTTGCCTAACATAGCTAGATCATCAAGTTTTGTCTCCCAGCGAACTAGAATGATTTTTGGTTATAAATATAACAAACTCAATTTTGGGATAAGTATTCAGGATGTTCGGGTATGGGGTCAGGATGCTTCTACTATTAGCAGCAACGATGGTAACCGGCTGAGCATGCACGAAGGCTGGGCTGAGATTATTCTCGCAAATAGGGCAGATTCTACAAATAGATTTAATTTTTTAGATCATTTATCTGTTAAGATAGGAAGACAGGAGCTGATTTATGATGATGCACGTTTAATCGGAAATCTGGATTGGCTGCAGCAGGCACGTCGGTTTGATATGGTTCTTATCAAAACCTTGCATAAAGGATGGCAGCTTGATATCGGTTATGCATATAATCAGAATAATGAAAATCTTTCCGGTGATTTTTATATTCCGGGAAATGTTCCCCAGTATGTTAAAAATGATATAGGCGTTCTTGTTCCGACCCCAGCAGGCATGGTACCCTTACTGAATGCAGCGGGGAATAGCTCTGCTACTGGCAACCCGGCATATACTAATCCACCAGCCACTAATGGAGGAACCCAGGATTATAAGAACTTTATAAGCATTTTTACCAGTAAAAAGTTTCATCAGACCAAATTATCTGGTCTATATTTTCAGGATGATTTCGGAAAATACAGACCAGGTAATACGGAAGCCGGCGGAGGAAATGTTTTCGGTCGATATTTTGACGTTACAGGCACCAGTGACCGTTATACTTATGGCGGGATGTTACTACAAACAGTAGGAAGTACAAATGGCTTAGGAAAAATTGCCCTGCAGAGAGCTTATTATAAGCAAAACGGTAGAGACCGCGACAATAAGCTATTGAATGCTTACCATTATACTGCTTCCCTAAATTACACTAAAGGAAAATTTAGCTTAGGCCCGGGTTACGATGTTTTGTCGGGGAATAAAAATGGAATGAGCCCAACAGAAAGCGGAAGGTTTGATCCCCTTTATGGAACACCTCATAAATTCTGGGGGGTAATGGATTACTTTTATGCAGGTACGGGTTCTCCAAACGAAGGACTGAAAAATACTTACTTCAAAACAAAGTTTAGTACCACCCGGTATTCCCTGGGAATAGATTATCATCATTTTAAAGCGGCCAACCCTCCAACATCCACTACAGAAAAATATCTGGCTAATGAGTTGGATTTTTCGGCCACCTATAACCTTAATAAATTCACTACGGTAGATTTTGGCTATTCTTTACTGCAAGCAACAGCGGCCCTCTCTTTCTCAAAAAACCAGTCCCCAGTTATTCCGGCAGCCAGTTTTGATAAGTCTGCACAATGGGCCTACCTCATGATTAATATCAGGCCGGAATTTATCCCAAAAAACTAATCATTTTCAATTTTATCATTCATCCTTTATAAAATATTTCATTATGATATCTCACCTACAAAAACCATTAAATAAACTCAATATTTTTTCTTGTAAAGGCATTCAGATGCAAACTTTTCACATCACCTGGCTGACCTTTTTTGTGTGTTTTTTCGGCTGGTTTGGCCTGGCACCCTTAATGCCAACTATCAGGCAGGATCTGGGTTTAAGCAAGGGAGAAGTGGGCAATACCATTATTGCCGCTGTTTCTGCTACTATCTTTGCCCGTCTGTTCATCGGTAAATCATGCGATACATGGGGTCCGCGTAAAACTTATACAGCCTTGTTACTTATTGGGGCATTCCCGGTAATGCTTGTTGGTTTAGCCGAATCCTATACCTCATTTTTATTATTCAGGCTGGCTATTGGCGTAATAGGTGCTTCCTTCGTGATTACCCAGTTTCATACTTCGATGATGTTTGATGCAAATACCAAAGGGACAGCAAATGCTGTTGCAGGGGGATGGGGGAACCTGGGTGGAGGAATAACGAATATGCTTATGCCTGTGATTTTTGCGCTAATTGTTGGTTTTGGCTACACTTCATCACAAGCCTGGCGTTTTGCGATGATTATACCCGGTGTGTTTCTACTGCTAATGGCATTTGTATATTATAAATACACCAAAGATACACCTGCCGGTAATTATGAAGAGATCCGCCGCGGTCAAAAACAGCGCAAAAAAACCGACTGGAAGATATTGTCAGACTGGAGGGTCTGGTCACTGGCATTTGCATATGCTATGTGCTTTGGTATGGAGATCACTTTTGATGGAGTTGCTGCCTTGCATTTCACCGATAACTTTAGCCTTTCACAATCATCTGCAGGCTTCTGGGCCGGTATTTTCGGATTCATGAACCTCTTTGCCAGGGCATTAGGCGGCATTGTCGCCGATAAGGTCAACAAGAAATATGGCATGCGTGGCAAAGGAATTCTATTGGCTGTATTACTTATCCTGGAAGGCATAGGTATTATTTTATTTGCAAATGCAGGATCGCTTGAATTAGCAATCATTTCTATGCTGGGCTTTGCTTTATTTCTGAAAATGGCCAATGGAACCACCTATGCTATAACTCCATTCATCAATGAAAAGAATGTAGGTATGGTAAGCGGTATTGTTGGTGCCGGCGGAAATGTAGGTGGAATGCTCTTCGGCTTTCTCTTTAAATTAGAATCCTTTACCTATGTGGAAGCTTTTCAGTATATAGGATATGCTGTGATTGGCGTTGCCTGTTTAGTCCTCATTACCAGGTTTGTAAGTTCACCAATAGGGGAAGAAGCATCAGATATGGAAAACCCCGTAATTGCCCTCTCTGAATAAATATTATTTAATAAAACTAAGAGATTATAATGTCTGCAGCAAACAGGAAAAATTCGTTTAATTCAACCTGCTGTTATTGCGGTACAGGTTGCGGCGTTCTGGTTCATAAGGACAAAAAAGGTAAAATAGGCCTGGAAGGAGATCCGGACCATCCTGTAAACAAAGGCATGCTTTGCAGTAAAGGTTTAAATCTTCATCATACCGCTAATGACCGCTCTGACCGGTTGTTGCATCCGCAAATGCGCTATAACAGAAGTATGCCTTTGCAAAATGTTAGCTGGGACCATGCCCTGGAAAGAACAGCGGCAGTTTTTAAAACTTTTATTGAGAAGTATGGGCCTGATTCAGTCGCTTTTTATGTTTCAGGGCAGTGTTTAACCGAAGAATATTATGTGATCAATAAGCTGATGAAAGGATTTATTGGCAGCAATAATATTGACACAAATTCACGTTTATGCATGAGCAGTGCTGTAGTGGGATATAAAATGGCTTTGGGAGAAGACAGCGTACCCGTTTGTTATGATGATATTGAGCTGGCGGATTGTTTTTTTGTAACCGGAGCAAATCCTGCCTGGTGTCACCCGATCATCTGGCGCAGGATTGAAGCTCATAAAGCAGCTAATCCGGAAGTAAAGATTATTGTTGTAGATCCACGCAGAACCGATTCTTGCGCTATTGCTGACGTTCATCTACAGATCAATCCCGGAACAGATGTGACACTGAATCATGCTATAGGCAGGCTGTTAATAGAGAACGGCTATATTGATCATGATTTTGTTAATAATCATGCAGAAGGATATCAACAATATAAAGAACAAGTCTTTCTGAAATCTTCTGAAGAATCTGCACTGATCTGCGGTATAGAAGTTGCTGAACTCGAACTGGTTGCATTTTACATTGGGGAGTCAAAAGGGTTTTTAAGCATGTGGACAATGGGACTTAATCAAAGTGCCATGGGAGTCAACAAAAACTTGAGCCTGATCAACCTAAATCTCATAACCGGTCATATAGGTAAACCTGGCTCGGGCCCGTTCTCTTTAACAGGGCAACCTAATGCCATGGGAGGAAGGGAGGTAGGCGGACTTTCCAATCTGTTACCAGCACATCGTAACCTTCATGATCCTTTACACAGGGCTGAGATTCAGAAGTTCTGGGGCGGAACTACTATATCTGAAAAGCCTGGTTTAACAGCCACAGAAATCTTTAATGCTCTGAATGCTGGGGAGCTGAAAGCCATTTGGATCATTTGTACTAACCCTCTTGTCAGTATGCCCGATGTGAGGATGACTGAACGGGCTTTGAAAAATGCCAGGTTTGTTGTAGTGCAGGATATAAGCGACAAACCGGAAACGCTCGCCTATGCAGATGTGATATTACCGGCAGCAACCTGGCTGGAAAAAGAAGGCACGATGACCAATTCCGAAAGGCGGATAAGCCATTTATCAAAAGTTATTGACGCTCCGGGCGATGCTTTATCCGACCGGGAAATCATCTGTCGCTTCGCAAAAAAAATGGGATATAACGGATTTGATTTTGAAGATGATGCCGCTGTTTTTGCCGAGCATGTTGCGCTTACTTCAGGCACAAATATGGATATTTCAGGACTCAGCTACAGCATTCTTAAAGAATCAAAAACGGTGCAATGGCCTTTCCCAAAAGGGGATACGAACCAGCTAAGTAAACGCCTTTTTACAGATAAGATCTTTTATACCCCCAATCAAAAGGCAAAGATTCATGCTGTTTCTGATACCATTACCAGTGAAAAGCCCGATGCAGATTTCCCATTAATTCTGACCACAGGCCGTATCCGCGACCAATGGCATACTATGAGTAAAACCGGAAAAGTAAATAAGTTAAATCAACATTTTGCCAGTGCTTCATTGGAAATAAATCCGGAGGATGCTGATGAACTTGGAATAGTAGACAACGAGATGCTGGAGGTGAATTCTAGAAGGGGAAATGTAAGACTTAAGGCAGCTATAAGTAAGTCCATTAAAAAGGGAGTGGTATTTTTACCGATGCACTGGGGTAAAATACTCCAAAATGATCTGAATCGGGCAAATAACCTAACCAATAACCTGATTGATCCTATTTCTAAAGAACCGGATTTTAAGTATTGTGCGGTTAAGGTTCAGAAATATCAGAAATCAAAACAGAAAATTGTAATAATCGGAGCTGGTGCAGGGGCTTTTGGTTTTGTAAAATCCTATAGAGAATTAAATTGCACTGATGAAATAACCATTTTTAGCAAAGAGAATTTCCCCTTCTATAACCGGGTAATGCTGCCAGATTATATTTCCGGAGCCCAGAGCTGGGAGCAACTGATTAAAATGAAAGAAGGGGAGGAGGGCAATTATCTAATTGGCCTGAAGAAAGGAACAAGCGTCGAAAAAATTGACAGGGCAAATAAAACTGTAACTGACTCCAATGGAAATATCACTTCTTATGATATTCTGATATTGGCTACCGGAAGCAGGGCTGCCAAACCCAAAAATGTTCCTGACCTTCCCGGTATATTTACGATGAGGAATCGTACTGATGCCGATGAGTTTAAATCATATGTACCTCAGGGTGGGCAGGTGGTAATTGTGGGCGGCGGACTTTTAGGACTTGAGCTGGGAGCTTCACTATGTGAAAGTGAATTTAAAGTAACCATCATACAGCGTATCTCGCGTTTTTTAGACCGGCAGTTGGATCCCCTGGGGAGTCAATTGCTACATGAGGAAATGATTGATCAGGGCTGTGAAATCTATTATAATGATGAGGTGCAACTTATTAATGGACAGACCAGGGTTACGGGAGTAAGACTGAATAGCGGAAGGACCTTAAATTGTGATGCCGTGGTTTTTGCCATAGGTACTGTTCCAAATACAGAACTTGCCCGGGATTGTGGCCTGGACTGCAAACGGGGGGTAGTAGTGAATGAAAGATTGCAAACCAGTGATCCGGATGTGTTTGCAATTGGCGAAATAGCAGAATTTAACGGCATGCTTTACGGTATCACGGCCGCTGCGGAACAGCAGGCAGAAGTGCTCGCTGGGTATCTTAATGGTGATATTTCAAGTTTCTACAAAGGAAGTCTGCTGATGAACATCATCAAAGTACATGGTTTTGATCTCTGTAGTATGGGAATTCCGGAAAGCCCGGATACTACTGATTATGAAGAAATTGTATTTTTGGATCTCGCCAAAAGGTATTACAAAAAATGTATTATTCATGAAGACAGACTCGTTGGTGCAATCCTAATAGGTGATAAAACAGAATTTCAGGAGTTTAAAGATTTAATAGCCAATAAAACGGAGTTAAGTGATAAACGCCTGCAACTTTTAAGGAGTGGAAAGAAAACTGAGCAGGTCTCTGGCAAACTTATTTGCAGCTGCAATAATGTGGGATCTGGTAATATTGCAAAACAGATCAGGCAAGGATGTAATACTTTAAAAGAAATTTGCACAGTTACAGGTGCTGGTACAGGTTGTGGTTCCTGCCGGCCGGAAATTCAGCGTTTATTGGATGAAGAATTATTTCAGGTAGAGTTAGCAGTATAATTATGGCAAAGCAAAATCATATTGTAAAAATTAATCTGCCCGGAGGTATTATATCTTCCGGAGATCTGCGTACCATCATTAAAGCCTGTGAAGCTGCCCGGGTAAAAGAAATTCAGATGAGCAAAAGGCAGCAGATGTATTTGCATGTAGGTAGTGCGCGCCATAACGATCTTACTGATTTACTCGAAGAAGGAAACCTGTTTTACGAAACAGATCTGGATGAATATCCAAACATAGTAAGCTCGTATTTTGCTCATGAACTTTTTAACGACCTAAGCTGGCTTACAGAAGATGTTTATGCCGATGTTTTAGATTCTTTTGACTATACGCCGGAACTTAAAATAAATATCGTTGATCATACCCAAACCCTGGTCCCTTTTTTTACTGGGAACGTAAATTTTATCGGCAGTAACATACCTAACTACTGGTTTTTATACATTCGATTTCCTAAAACGACTATAAATTATCAATGGAAAGGACTTGTTTATACTAGTGATATTCCATCAATTGCAAAAAATATAGAACAGGTGATCCTTCACGATCAGCATTTGTTTTATGATAAAGCAAAGGCAGTCGGGGAGCTTTTGCAGGAAAAAGTTGAGTCAAAGCAGCAATTTTTTTATCAGGCAATCAATGAAGAACTCCAGCTACCCGCTTTTAATTTGCCTTATTATGAAGGGATTAACAGATACGGTCAAAAGCTTTGGTTGGGTATCTATCGCCGGGATGAACTTTTCCCGGTGGAATTTTTGAAAGATGTTTGTGCTATATGTCTCAAAACAAAAATCGGGCAGGTTTATACTACACCATGGAAATCCATGATCATAAAAGGTATTGATCCCGAAGATGAGAAATACTGGAGTTATATACTTGGGAAACATTTTATCAATGTGCGCCATGCTTTTAATGAACTGAACTGGCAGCTGGAAGATCTTTCAACTGAGGGGCTGAATATTAAAAGACATTTAGTGAGAAGATTTGACAGTGTAGATATTAAAACAAACGATCTTTGCTTTGCAATTAAAACCCAGCCCAGAAGCGGCTTATTCGGTTCGGTGATCATTAAAAAACTGCCAAACTTTAAAAAAGGGCAGGCCAGAATCACTAACAGGTTTGATATTCTGTATACCCGGGATTTTAATCCTAATTCAAAAGATTACATTCAGTATAAAAGTAAAGTTTCTCTTGCAGATCTTGAGGGTCACCTGATAACGTTGAGTAAATTTTATTATGAACAAAGAAGGTTGCAGGCATTGGTCTATAATGATCTTACAGTTGAAGACCAAAAACATGACCCGGTCCAGACAAGAACTGTTCATCAGTGTAAACTATGTTTTACAATTTATGATGATGTTTATGGAGATGAAATAAACGGAATAATAGAAGGAACCCCATTCGAGAAATTGCCCACCAGTTATTGCTGTCCCGTTTGCGAAAGCGGCTTAGAAATGTTTGTACCGCTGGACCATGTCCATCAGGAAGTAAAGGAGTAAGGAACATGAAACAAGAATAAGGACAATTAAAGATTAGGAACTTAAAAATGGAGATTACCGGACTTGTTTTGTGTGGCGGTAGAAGTATGCGTATGGGAACCGATAAGGGTTTATTACTAAAAAATGGTAAGTCCTGGGCACGTTTTGTGGCTGATAAGATATTAGCCTTAAACATTCCATTTAAAATAAGTATAAATCCTAACCAGGTTAACGAATATGGGGTGATCTTTAAGGATGAAGAATTGATCGTCGACCAGGTGGATATATCGGGCCCGCTTAAAGGGATATTAAGTGCTCATCTTCAATATCCGGAAAAAAACTGGTTGATACTGGCTTGTGATATGCTAGAAATGGATGTGGAAACGCTCCAAAGATTATTGAAAGCTGCACAAGAGGTACCGGGTAATGAGTTTTATGTGTATAAAAATGAAAAATTCTATGAACCCTTTGGAGGGATATATACAGCTGCAGGTTTACAGAAATTGTATGAACTGTATCGCAATAATTTATTAACAAATTTTAGCATGCAGTATGTTTTGAATAAATTTGAAACGTATTCCATATCAATTAAAAATAATAATACCGCTTTTTCAAACTATAATAGCCTGTAATCCTTTTAAAAAGGCTATCAAGCATACTGTTTTTTCTCTTGTAAGTCATTTGTTGTTCTTATTAATTGCAGAAAAGAAGTGTTTCTTTCTTATGGCGCAACATTTGCAGTTAATCTGTTATTAATACTTAATCCCATGAGACCACATTTACTTTTATGTCTGCTAGTTTTGAGTGGCTGTTCGGCTATCAACTCTAGCGCGGATCTTCCCAGGCTTGGTGAATCTACCTGGAATCTTACTGCAATAGAACAACGACCGGTAAATTTCAACGGTCGGGCATTCATTAAATTTGATGAAAAAGAGAGCAAAATAAGCGGAAAGGCCCTCTGCAATTCCTACTTTTCTGAGTACGAAATGATTGGAAAGAAGGTAACATTTAGCTCTGTAGGGTCAACAAAAATGTATTGTGAAGGTATGATGGACGAAGAAAACCAGATCATTACCAACCTCCAGAAGACAAAAAGGTATGATGTGAAATCTGATTTTCTTTACTTCTACGCTGGCGAGAAACTCGTTTTGACTTTTAAACGGTAAATGTAATTTAAGCCTGTCAGATATCAGCTTTCAGCTTTCAGCTTTTAGCTTTCAGCTTTTAGCTTTCCGCTTTCAGCCCCACATACGTTTAGCTTATTTCTGACAGCTCATACCCGCCCTAATCACACTCCGGGTGCGTAAATGTATACGTCTCCACGTTCCCCTGCGGAATGCTGAAACTCTCAGACCGGCTCATTTTCCACCAGAATAAATTTCTTGCTTTTTCCCTGCTGATCGTTTCATTCATTGTTTCAGCATCGTAAACCCTGCCATTTATAATCACATATTTAATTTTCTCAGTGTTCCTTACATCCTCCAGCGGATTGGCATCCAGAATGATGAGATCAGCCAGTTTGCCGGTTTCAATTGAACCAATTTCTTTTCCCATACCAAGATGCTCAGCGCCATTTAATGTGGCGCTCCTTATCGCCTGAAGAGGTGTCATTCCACCCTGGGCAAGCATCCAAAGCTCCCAATGAGACCCAATGCCCTGAATTTGTCCATGAGCGCCCAGATTTACTTTTGTACCTCCATCTGCAAGTTGTTTTGCGGCCCTGGAAACTTCGATATGACCATAGTCGGCGAATTCTGAAGTCGTTCTTCTTCTGGAGCGGGAATCGATGATATTACGCGGTGTATAGCTTGACAAACGCTCATTCTCCCAAACGTTTGTGCGGTCGTACCAAAAATTCTCCCCCTTCTGTGAACCATAACTCACAATTAAAGTCGGGGTGTAAGAAGTACTGCTTTTATTCCAAAAGGTCTTGACATCTTTATAAAGAGGAACGACCGGGATATTATGCTCTATGCTGGTGTGCCCGTCAGCAATATGCGTTAAATTATGGAAAAAGGTAGAGCCGCCCTCAGGAACGACTTCCATTTGCAGTTCCCTTGCTGCCTGAACAATCTGCTGGCGCTGGTCCCTTCGTGGCTGATTGTAGGATTTAACAGAAAACGCACCTACCGCCTTCATCCTGCGTAAGACTGATCGCGCGTCATCCAGGCTGTTTATTACTGATTTGAAATCCCCATCGGCGCCATAAATTATCGTTCCTGTCGAATATACCCGCGGGCCTACCATTCTTCCGGCCCGGAGCATTTCAGACTGACTGAAGATCATTTCTGTGTTTGCTGATGGATCGTGGGAAGTGGTTACGCCATAAGCCAGGTTAGCGTAATAGCTCCAGTCCTGCTGCGGGGAAACACCATCTGAACTGGCCCTCAAATGACCATGCACATCAATGATCCCGGGCATGATCGTCTTTCCGGCAGCATTAATCACTTTCGCATCTGCCGGAACGTTGATGTTGGTACCGATCGCAACAATTTTATTCTGGTCAATGATGATTGTTCCGTTCTCAACAACCTCGTCACCTTTCATGGTTATGATCCGCGCCCCCGTAATTGCAATTTTCCCATCCGGCAGATCAGACCGTAATTTTAGCCCGATATCAGTCCCTGTGGTATCAGCTTTTACCGGCCTATCACCAGGCTGGTCCAGAAAGGTAAAAGAATTTTTTATTTCCCTGCTGAAATATTTTGGCCCCAGTGTCCAGTTCAATTTTTGAGAGTCTTTACTCCAGTGGATATAGGTGCCGGCATCCCTGGATACTTTAGTCAGAGGAATAGCCTTATTGCCTGCAGAAAGATCAATCGCAGCGCCGGTGCTTGCCAGCGGTGTGATATAAACATTAAAAAGTTCTGAAAACGCTATCCACTTTCCATCCGGACTGGGAGAGAAGATATTGGCATATTGAGAAGTAAAATGGGTGCGACCTGTTCCTCCATTTATATCTACACTCTTTAGCGCTTTTTTTCCTGCTTCAGAGCTTTGGTACCAGATCCTGGTATCGTCTGAATTAAAAGCGGGTCTTATTCCGTTATTCAATACCAGCCTGGCTTTTCCCCCCTCCGGGGATACCGTATAAATTCCAGGGTTTTTGCCAAATGCATGGCCCAGAACGTCATTTCCCACGCCCTTCCGGAACACTACTTTATCGCCTTTGTTAGAAAATTTAGGCCCATAGTAATATCCTTTCTCTATAGTTAATTTTGTCAACTGATTGCTTTTTAGGTCTTTTTTCATGATTGAGCCTCGCTGATCATCATTCCAGCTCACAAACACGAGAAATTTTCCATCCGGGCTGAATTCAGGCTCGAACTCAAAATCAGTTCCCGAACTGATCCTCACCGGGACACCATTGGGAAGGGTTTTCGTGTAAATAAAGCCAGCAGCATTGAAAGCCACCATTTTGCCATCGGGAGAGGTACTTAGCTGCCGGATCATTTTGGCATCAAACTCTTCCTTAAAAACGTTTTGGTCAAAGTGCAGCGCTTCAGTTATGATATGGGACGCATTTACGTCAAACGGTATATCAGAAACATACTGGGTTATGGTTTCCAGGTTTTTAATCTTCCCATTAGCGTAAAAAATAAGGTTCTTGCTATCCGGAGTCCAGGCGAAATTAGGGTAGAGCCCAAAGATAGCCCACGCTTCCTGCTGATCGTGCGACATGTCTTCATAGACCGGCCATTCCTCACCTGTTTCCAGATCCTGCAGGTACAGTACGGATTTTAGCCTGACACGCTTTACAAATGCCAGTAATTTTCCATTAGGGGAGACCTGCGGCCTTACCGCACCCCCTTCTCCACCGGCCACAGTTTCAAAAGTGCCATCTTCGCGGTTCAATCTCCGGATGTTATAGATCTCAGTGTTCGGATCTTTATTGTATTGAAATGTCGGTCCGGGACTTACATCTTCAGAAAAATAAACATACTTCCCATCCGGAGAAATATCCGGCTCCCCGGCATCCTGCTGATCATTTTTTCTTTTCGTTAATTGTATTCCATCACCTCCGCCGGCGATGTGGTACATCCACATCTCACCGGCCCCCAGGGACCTGCCGCTTGTAAAATGTTTTCGGGCAATCAGGTACTGATTATCAGGTGTCCAGACAGCATTATTAAGCAGGCGGAATGTTTCTTTGGTGATCGCACGCTTTCCGCCGCCGTCGGCGTTCATGATCCAGATGTTATCGCCGCCATTCTTATCGCTTGTGTAAGAGATAAATTTTCCGTCCGGACTAAATCTTGGCTGCACTTCTAAAGCAAGTCCGCCGGCAATTAATGTCGCCTTGCCTCCGGTTAAAGGCATTTTGTAAATATCGCCCAGCATATCAAAAACAATATCTTTTCCATCAGGGCTTACATCCAGATTCATCCACGTACCCTCTGTTGTTTGAAAGGAGAAAGACTTTGAAGGTCCGGCAGGTTTTTCAACGTTCCATTTTGGGGCTTGCTGGGCAAAAATAGCGTGAGCCAGTAAAATACCGGCGACAGTAAATATCAATTTCTTCATGAATTTCTTTAATGGGAGTGCAATTTAGCAATTATTCATAGTTTTGGTAAGTATCAAATTTGTGAGGAGCCTGCTTCAATTTCATCATTTCCTGATGTAGGGATGGAGGGATGTAGGGATATGTTTATAATATTGATAAGCCTACTTTTAACCTAACCATCACCGATCCCTAAATCACTCCATCACCAAATATCTAAATCACCAGATCAATCAATTGGATTTCAAAATTCCCTATGACCGGTGTTATCACCGAACCATTGTATATACCAGGGCGGATGTTTTTTTTTATTAAAAATTAATCGTTAGTTCAATAATTATTTTTAAATTTTAAAAAATATAAGTTCATGAGGTTTAAGCTGGTGTTAGTACCATTAAGTACTAAAACATATATCCCCTTCAACTATCAATATGCCCTATCCGCAGTGATCTATCATAAACTGGCGCAGGCCAGTAAAGATTATGCTTCTTTCCTGCATCAAAAAGGATATGCGCAAAACGAACATTCAAAGCATTTTAAATTATTTAGCTATTCCAATCTTACCGGGAAATTTAAGGCAGATAAAAGCGCCCTGCAATTACAGGATAAAGAAACCGGTTTTATATTAGGCTGCCACATGCCCGAGTTTGCCGAAAATATAGTAAAGGGCATATTTGCCAACCAGCGGATAAGTATTGGCGATAAAACGGCGCAGGCCGATTTTGAAGTGCAACAGATAAATGCTGTTGCAGATTTGTCTTTTACCGGAACCCAAAAACATACCCTGCAATTGCTTTCCCCGCTGGCGGTTGGTAAAAAGAATGAAAGGGGCAATTACGACTACCTTTCCCCTGCCGATCCTTATTTCCTGCCTCTTTTAAAAAATAACCTCTCCGATAAGCTGCTGACGGCTTATCCCGGTAAAACCTTTGATTTTGAACTGGGGGCAAACCTCTTCCCCGGAAAACTGAAATCGCGATTGGTCAGTATCAGGGCCGGCACAGACCAGGAAACCAGAGTGAAAGGTTTTATGGGTTTTACGCTGAGCCTTCGTGGAAGAGCAGAAGTGCTGAATATGGCGCTTTGTGCCGGATTAGGGCAGTATAACGGGGTGGGGTTTGGGTGTGTGGGGATGAATGATGGTTTTTTATAATACTGATTTTGTTATATTTAAAAGAAAGAAAACAGGTAATTTGATTGATTACAAAAGCATCATAACGCTCGAACCCGGAAAAAGAAGTGGCAAGCCATGTATTAGGAGGCTTAGAATTACGGTACAGGACATTTTAGGTTATTTGGCATCAGGAATGACTATAGAAGAAATTATCGATGATTTTCCTGAACTAAGCCCTGAAGATATCCTGGCATGCCTGGCTTATGCGGCTGACTTTGAAAAACGCATTTCAATAACAGTTTAATTACTAAAATATTAAAGGTATGAGCCAGTCAAAAATGTCGAGACTGCTGCGTTTAATGATGCTGCTTAACAACAGCCGGACCTACTCCATGAAGGAACTGGAAGAACGTACCGGCATGTCAGGCAGTACATTGTACCGGTATCTCGACACTTTTGAAGAAGCAGGATTTTTAATCAACAGGCGCAGCGGCCGCTACAACCTGAAAGCGGAAGATAAAAATGTGCGTTCTCTGAATAAGCTGTTTCATTTTTCAGAAGAAGAGGCTTACATACTTTACCAAACCTTATCCCTGCTCGAAAAATCATCGCCCATTAAAGAAAAACTCATCCGCAAGCTGCATACTCTGTATGATTTCCGGAGCATGGCAGCAGCGCGGCAAAACAGCCGGATGGAACTGATCAGTACCATCAGCGCCGCAATGGAAGAAAAAAAACAGATGGAGCTGGTAGCTTACCGTTCTTCCAACAGTGATACAATTACCAACCGGACAGTAGAACCCTTCCAATTTCTGGATGATTATGCAGCACTCTGGTGTTTTGATATTTCAGATAAGCAGTGCAAGCAATTCAGGCTCGCCCGTATGGAAAGTGTAGGGTTATCAGCTGCCGGCTGGAAGTATGAATCAGAGCATCAAATTCCTTTTTGCGATGCCTTTCGCCTTTCGGGGTCAAAACCACTCCTTACTGTCATCGCAACACTTTCACTCAAAGCCTACAACCTCCTTACCGAAGAGTATCCTTTAAGCCAGCCATGCATCAGCGCCTGCGGGCAGCAATACCGGCTGGAAATACCCGTGGCAGATTACCATGGCATCGGTCGCTTTGTATTGGGCCTGCCGGAAGATGTGATGGTGGAAGGGCCGCCGGATTTTTTGCGGTTTTTGGAAGAAAAGAGGAAAAATAATCAGGTCACTGTCATTAGTTGATAGTGAGGGGTTGGAGATTTGTGGGGCAGGGATGAAAATAGAAAACTACTTTTAAGAAATAATATGAGACTTTATTTAAAACTTACGAAGAATACCGAAACTATTCCCTTTAATTATCAGGATTTGTTAACAGGGGTATTGCACAAGTGGATTGGCGATAGCAATAAGGAGCATGGATCCCCCAGTTTGTATTCTTTCTCCTGGTTTCAAAATGTAAAATCAACAAAAAAAGGGATTGAATTGACAAGTGAGTCATTTTTTTTCATAAGCACACATGAAGAAGCATTAGCGAAAAAAATTATTAAGGGAATACTGAAAGATCCGGAAGTATGTTATGGTTCAGAGGTAGTTGATGTACAAATATTAAATACACCTCATTTTGAAAACCGAAAACGTTTTTTTCTGGGCAGTCCCGCATTTATTAAGCGAAGAACTGAAGATAGAGAAAATCACATTCTTTATAATGATGGGCAAAGCGGAAAATTCCTAACAGAAACCCTTCAAAAGAAACTTGAATTAGCAAATCTTCCAATTGAAGGGGTGAAAATTCAATTCGATAAAGAGTATCCTAATCCCCAAACCAAGGTCATAAGTTATAAAAAGATTCAAAATCGCGTAAATATTTGTCCGGTAATCATTGAAGGCTCTCCTGAACAAATTGCCTTTGCATGGAATGTTGGTGTTGGCAACAGTACCGGAATTGGTTTTGGCTCATTAAAATAAGCAGCATTATGGATTATTACGTAGTAAAATATTCCGGCCCATTTGGTTTTATAAAGCCCTGGACTGCTGTTAGAGATAGCGAAACTTTTAGTCAGCAGTTTTTAACACCTTCTATTATTGAAGGGATTGAGAAGAAACTGTTCCCAGTGTTATTAAATAGACAGGGTATTACAAAAATAGCAGGACATCGGCTTTCGTATGACCAAATGTCCGGGCAGCAAGAACAAATTCAAACCAGAGGTTGGAATTCTACACGAAAAGGAAAACAATATTTATTTGAACGTCCCACCGGTATTTTAATTCGTGGTGTATTAATCAATCCGGTTTTATCACTTGCATTTACATCTAAAGAAGATGCAGAAATAGCTTTCAAACAACATATTTGTTTGTGCAGAAATGAAGATATTTTACTGCCTTCAGAAATTATCGAGACTGATAAAATTCTATTTGAAACGGATGAAGAATTGTTTAATGGTTTTGAACTGGTATTTGAAAAGTCGGAACAATCATTTCTTGTAGGTTACAACAGGATATCGTCGGAACAAATGTATGGCTGGATCAGGGTTATAGGAAATCCAATTACTCAATATTAGTGTGGAAAAACTTTTAGCGAAATCCAGTCCCGAGTGGACTACTTTAGAAGACCATATTCATCAAGTTGCCATTACAGCAAAACGTTTTGCTAACTATTTGGGCATGGATGAAAATTTAGCTTTTAGAGGGGCTATATTACATGATATTGGTAAGGCACATCCTGAATTTCAGAAAAGATTAAAAGGAAATTCAAGACCAACCAAAGTATTCAGACATGAAATAGCATCCCTTTTTTTCATATCCTTATACCCTGAAAATGAACATCCAACATTAATTGAAATGGTTGTTGGCCATCATAAATCGGTAAAAAATGACACTGGTGAAAAAGGATTGTTAGACCTAGATAATAATGAAGATTATGAAGATTATCATTTAGGTAAGTGGGATGAATGGAGTATACAGGCGAATGAACTACTTAATCACTTTGGTATTTCCACAAAAGCGATTACAAAAAGTGAAGCATTATTAAATCTAGAATATGTAGTCGATTATTGCAGAAAGAAAGTAAAACAGAAAGGTTATTCTGAATGGCGAGGCTTATTAATGGGAGCCGATCATTTTGCTTCAGCTTTGATAAATTCAACTGAAAAAGAATTGATTAACTGCTTTAAAAAACCAAATTTGAGTTTTTTTGATAGAAAACATCCACTCTTTCCTCTATCAATAATGGAATCAAACTCCAGCAAAAAACATAGTCTGGTAGTGGCATGTACAGGAGCTGGAAAAACTGATTTTTTATTTCGAAGATGTTCAGGTCGAGTTTTTTATACTTTACCTTTTCAAGCTTCGATAAACGCTATGTTCAAACGGGTTTCCAGGGATTTAAAGGATGATAATCCCGATTTAGATATTAGAGTTTTACATGCTTCATCCACTGTCATTAAACGCAAAGGCAAAGAAGAGGAAGAGGTTTTGCAATCGCTCTTTGGTTCGTCTATCAAAATATTAACACCTCATCAATTAGCTTCAATTGCTTTTGGTTTGAAAGGTTATGAAACACTTGTTCTTGATTTGAAGGGCTGTGATATCATTCTTGACGAGATTCACACTTATACAGGTATTTCACAGGCGATTGTTATAAAATTGGTGGAGATTTTAAAAGCCATTGATTGTAAAATTCATATCGGCACAGCAACAATGCCAACCGTTTTATACAATAAAATTTTAAATATTATAGGAGATGATGTACTTGAGGTTTCATTACCATTAAGTGAACTTGATAAATTTAATCGTCATAAAATATTCAAAATCAATGCTTTTGGTGATTCATATTCCATAATAAATAAGGCGATTACAAATAATCAAAAAGTACTTATTGTTATGAATCGTGTTACAAATTCGCAAAAGGTATTTAGTGAATTAGATGAATTGTATCCAGATATACCTAAACTCTTATTGCATAGCCGATTTAAACGAGGCGATAGAAATGAGAAAGAAAAACAACTCATTGGATTAAGTGACAGTGGTGAATCATTAGATCAATTTAATACTTCAAACAAAGCTTGTATCGTGGTTTCGACTCAAATAGTAGAAGTTAGTTTGGATATAAGTTTTGACGTGATGATCACTGAAGCTGCTCCGCTCGATGCTTTGGCTCAACGTTTTGGCCGTATCAATAGAAAACGTACAGCAGAAAATATATGCAACACAAAGGATATATATGTGATAACTCCACCAGATGATAAAAAGATGGCACTGCCGTATGATTTGGAGGTTTTGAAGCGGACGTTTGAAATTTTACCTGATGGAGAAATATTTCAAGAAAGAGATTTACAAACAAAAATAGACCGGGTATTTCCGACTATTGATTTTTTAAATATCGAAGAACATTCAGTGTTTAAATCAGACGGAAATATGTCAATAAACCAATTGACTCACAGAAGCAAATCGATCTTATTCGAATTATTAGAAATAGATTCCGTTTCATCTATTTGTGAAGGTGACCAATCAGAATACGAAAACGCTGATTTTGAAAGAAGATTGGAATTGGAAATACCGATACGCTATTTTACTGTAAGCAAAATGAATCAATCTCAAAAAGGGAATAAGCCTTTTATCATTCCAGACAAAGCATATAGCAAAGAAATGGGCTTGATTGCTTCGCTTATCAAAGAAGAAAATTTTGACTTTAACAATCAGGTATTATGATAACAGCAGTAGTAGGTAGAACCTTTTTGAATGCTTACAATCATAAGTATAACAAACAGTTGACCGCAAAAGAGTTTTTTGTAGAAGAGTATTTTGAATTGTTTTATAATCATCCAAAATACATGCAATGGGTAACTAATTCGCCTTTTGTACAGATGAAAGCGGGGCAAAAACCTCATCTATTATCTACGAAGGAAAGAACAGAAAAATTAGAAAACTTACATGAAAAGGCAACAAATGACCCGCCAGATGCCAGTTTTGCACTTGGTTTCCCAGCATCTGAAACCAAAGAATTTGCAAGTACTTCTGGAATGGTAAGTGATATTAAAACTCCTACGAATGAAGACGAAATTTACTTATCATGGATTGGAAGTGGTTTAGGAATTGGCGTTTCTGGGGGATATACCCTTCTGTTTGATGATTCCCAAATTACATTAAAAACGTATGAAGGCTGGAAAGTTTATAGAAAGTATTTAAACCACCAGACATTAGAAAAATTGCGAGGTAATCAAGTCGGAACCTGGAATGGACAATGGTTAGCCTATTCATTATCTGAAGATTTTGACGAGAATTTTGATTTTTCAATCCTTGTTGATGAAAAAATATTCACAGTAGAAGCTGATAAGGTTGAAGCAAATACAATCAATTGGTCAAGGCTTTTCTTTGGTCTGTCTCAAATTTATCCAAACGCATCCTTAACTGCTTATGTATATGGTTTTGGGCAAACCAACAAAACAATTGGATTTGTGCCGTTTCAACTTAAATCTGGAACAAAGTTAAAACACATTTATAAAACGCTCTTCGCTAATGAGGCAACAATCTCAATGAAAGATTTTGAAAGCTTATTTGGTATGCATATCAAGCGAGCTTGCGAATTGGGAAGTATCGGTTTACAAACTTTACGCCCTGAAAGTTTAAGAAAGTACATGGGAGAAAGTAAAAATCTCACATTCAAAAATGAAGAAGACAAAATAAATTATTATGTATTTAAAACTTGGTTAATCGCTATGTTATCTAAAAACAAAGAAGAAATAACAGAATATACGCTCGAATTGGCAAAGACCATTTTGAAGTATAGAACCTCGGGAACAAAAAATGTCCGAGCAACATTAGTCGATGGGCTTTTTGAGTCCAAAGCAAAAAGAGGATTTATAGAATCTTTAACAGTTATGGTGAAAGACTTGGAACCAAGTGATTTGATTATCATTAAAAACTTGAAAGATGAAATTCATCTCATGACCAACGAAGAGTTTGGGTATTTCTCCACCTTACTAAAATTCGATTACGCATTTCTAGAAAAACAATCTTAAACTATAAAACCTTAAAAAATGAACACGATTTATATCAGAACATTAAAAAGAGCGGAGCACACCGTTTTTTGTGTAGCAGATGGCCAAAAATATTATTATGATTCTCAATTTAATAGAAGGATCCCATTTTCAAGCGGGCAGCAAGTAAAACGTTCATTAATTGACTCATTGTGTGAGGCTATTAATCAAATACCGTCGCCTACTACTTTCCTTTTTGATGTAAACAAACAAAAGGAACTAAAAGAAGGCGAAGTATACGGAACATGTGACCCGACTTATGCGGATCAATTGTTTGGTGGATGGATGAAAGCATCAAAAGGTGGCACAGAAAGAACGTTGAAAAGAAGAAGTCCTCTTTCAATTTCAGCTATGAGAGCACTACATCCATTGTTAGCGGGCATGGAAAAGGAGGCTGGTTCATTTGACAGAAGTGAAAGGCCAAACAACGTTGTTATTGTTAGAGATGAAGATGGAAATCAACTAAACAACGAAGAAATCACAGCATTTTTAAATGGAAAAGACAGGAGTTTAAGCAGAAAATGGTTAAATGCTTCAGATCGGGTTGCAGGCCTATTTGTTATGGATATTGCTATTGATTTAAGACGATTATTTTCTGTAAGTACAAATTCATTTGAACCAGAAATGGCAGACACTACCATAGAAAAATTAAAAAATGAAAAGTGGATTCAATCAAATAACGTGTTCGGCCCGTGCTTAGTTGCACCTGAAAAACTAAGGGAAGAATGGATAAAAGGCCTGGCAAAAGCCATAATTGATTGGAGGATCACATCAAATCAATCCCGCACTTTTAGCCTTATGGATACATTAGCAGTAGCAATAAGTGATAATGCCAATCTAATTTCAGGTAGTATTAGAGCCAAACTATCAGATGAAGATTCGAACAAAGTTCAACCTATTATAGACGAATCGCTGAAAAATGTTGACACATTTATTACGCTCCAAGCTGGAGGTTTTATTCAGACGAAAGGAGAAACAGCCAATGCTCTTGAACAGGCAGAACAAAAGTTAATAGATCTGATGACCGCCTTTAAATATGAAGAGCAATTATCGATGGTCGTATAATAATACCCTAAGCAAGGAAACGCAAGTTTTTTCGATTGTGCAAGAGCAAGCCTAACAATTTTAAACCCGACGGAAATGGGAAACCCGATGTGTGGTGGCTTATAAGGTTGCAAAATGAGTGGAGAGCACGGCGGGACTGAACCAACCGATGAAATAGATATTCCGATAAAATTAAATTCAGAAACCTGCTTTTCTAAGTATTTTTTGCATTCATTATTAGTTTTTTAACGCCATTTGCTTTGGGGTAGTATTATTTCATTGTATTATAAAAAATAATTTTTTTTTATGCACCCCTACCTCCCACACCTCCTCGCCGACATCTTCGCTGCCCACCGCAGGGAAACATCGCTTGCACCACAACGCCCACAAACCATTGAAGAACATTTGGAAGAAGTAGAACTCTGGGTTGAGGGAGAAGAGCCAGCGCATACTTTCGGCTATTATTTCGGATTGGAAACCATTCATTTTCCACCGGCGGATCAGCTTAGCCATGACGATATGCAACAGGTTTGCGAAGCATTTCGAAGAATGATGTTTTCCTGGAATATGACCATTGATTTGCCGGAACCTTTGCCTCTGCCCATTGCTTATAAAATGATGGTAGATATACTGGATACCAAAACGGAAATTGTAAACAGCGGTACCATAGGTTTTGATTTCTGTACAGGCAATGCACCGGATTGTATTTTTAAAGAATATTGTCCCTGCCTGGAAATATGGAATAATTATTAAAGCTGGATATTTATAAAAAAAATAACACAAAACCCTATGCCTGTTCAGCAAAATCTTTGGGATAATGAAGCATTGGAAACCGGATACCGTTGCCTTAATGCTTTAGAATGGGAAGCGGCTATCCGGCAATTCAACGAAGCTTTACAAGGGGGAATTGGTGAAACCGGGTCGGTTCAAAAACTCATTACGGCTTCACAATATTGGCAAGCCCGGATACAGCACGCACCCGGAACGCAGGTGCATAGCGTTGCCACAGCAAGCCTTTCTCAACACATAGCGGGATTATTGGCCGATTACAGTCACTTTTCTTTTACGCCCCAGATGCTCGGATTTAAAAAAGCACTGTTAGGACATATCGTTGACCTGCTGCATCATGAAGCGGATATGAATTTAAATGATATGGAAACCGCTTTTGATTTGTTATTAGGCATTGATGATTTTCAAACCGCAGAAGATCTTATATCGCATGGTATAAAGCAACATCCTGAAAAGCGCTTATTGCTTTATCTTCTGGCACAGGCGCAATGGTTGAATGGTAATAGAAGTGATGCCAGCATGAATTATGTCAAGTCCTTATTTTACCATCCCGACAAGGCAATGGACAACAGGATTGAAAACAAAAAATTAAAAGAGCTGATCCGCTCATGCGGGCCGGCGATGGCGCCCGCTTATGGCTGGCTTCGGAATGTGTTGCCTTTTGTTCCTCCTGCTGATGAAATACCTGTCTGTGATGAGGAACACCATAAAGCCATAAAGAGCTATCGTCTGTTGCGGGAAGCGAACAGATCTATGAATAATAACGATATGAAATCATGTATCCAATACAGGAAACAATTAAAAGCACTGGCTCCGGAGTTGTACGATGAGTATTTTAATCTGTTAAAGCAACGGAAATGAAAAACATAACTAATGGAGTGATCGGTGATCGGTGATGGGGTGATGGAGTGATCGGTCACCAAATCACTAAATCGCCAAATACCTTCATTATTAATTTTGATTTGGCCACAAACCAATAATTACATAAATTTGATTTGAACTCAAACCATATTAATGGAAAAGTTATTTCAATACCAGGCGGCTCTTCTGCAAAATGTATCCAATGATTTCAACAGGTATCTTTTTACAAAAATTCAATGGGACGAACGTTTTATAGCAATAAGAGGTTTGAGAGGTGTAGGGAAAACAACCATGCTTCTTCAGCACCTGAAATACAATTTGGTGGATACCAGCAAGCATCTGTATGTAACGCTGGACCATCCCTTTTTTTATTCCAATTCTTTATACGAACTGGCACAATCATTTTATCAATTGGGTGGCCAAACATTACTGGTTGATGAGATTCATAAAATGAGGAACTAATTCAAAACCATACCCTGCATGCGGCGGCTATTGCTAAATTATGCAAACCGCTTGCGCTGATAAAAGATTATCTGAAAAGAGGATATTTTCCTTTCAGCAAATCGCTCAGCAACGAAAGTTTTGAAGTACGTTTAATCCAAACGATGGAAGTGACGCTAAACGAAGATTTATCGTATATAGATGGATATAATGCAGATAATATTTTTAAAATAAAAAAATTGCTTGGCATATTAGCCGAATCGGTTCCTTTTACTGCCAATATATCTTCTATTGCAGATAAATTAGCCCTTGGCAGAAATACCATTAAAGAATATTTGCATGCCCTAAAAAAAGCAGGTTTACTCAATTTTTTAAACAGGGAAGGAAAGGGAATAAGCCTGTTGCAAAAACCAGATAAAATCTATCTTGAAAATACCAATCTTTCTTATGCATTGAAATCACTGCCGGATATAGGTACGCTTAGAGAAACATTCGTTTTAAACCAATTGAAAAATACGGGCAAAGCAATTTATTTGCCTGATGAAGGTGATATAATTGTTCGGGAACAAAAGCAAAATTACCTTTTTGAGATTGGAGGAAAAAGCAAAGGGGATAAACAACTTAAAAATATAGCCAATAGTTTTATACTTACCGATGAAATTGAAACAGGATTTATGAATAAAATTCCTTTGTATTTATTTGGTTTTTTATACTAACGAAATGCTGATAACCGCTACTCATATCAATTACTATCATATTTGCCATCGCAAACTTTGGCTGTTTGCCAACGGTATCCGCATGGAGCATACTTCTGAAACAGTGGCTGAAGGTAAATTAATTGGTGAAACCACGTATCCCGACAGGGCAGAAAAATATACAGAAATTGAAGTGGATGGCATTAAGATCGATTTTTATGATGCAAAAAAGAAGGTAGTCCATGAAATAAAAAAGAGCGACAAGGTTGAAAGGGCGCATATTGCCCAGGTAAAATATTACATCTATAAACTGGAACAGCAGGGTATAGAAGGGGTAACAGGATTGATTGAATACCCAAAGATGCGTGAAAGGGAAACGGTGGTATTAGATACAGATGACAGGGAACAGATCAGGCAATGGGAAGTGGATATCCCTAAACTGGTAGCAAGTGAAATCTGTCCGCCGCTATTAAACAAGCCGATATGTAAACAATGCAGCTATTATGAATTTTGTTATGTCGGGGAGATCTGAACCGGGATTAAATGTCTGAACCGGGATTAAAAAAAGGATTTTCAAGATTGCCTGGATTATTTATAGCATCATTTAATATAAAATTCATGATATATGACAGAGATGAAACATGCAGAAATTGACTCATACAATCATTGGGGCGGCTATGGAAGTACATCGTTATCTGGGCAATGGCTTTCAGGAGTTGATTTACCAACGAGCTTTGGCCATTGAGTTAGATATTCGAAAACTAAATTTTATCAGGGAACAGGAAATGGGAATATTTTATAAAGAAGAAAACATAGGAACAAGACGTGTTGATTTCTTTATAGAAAGAAAGATTATGGTTGAATTAAAGGCCATCATTCAACTGGAAGATGTTCATTTGGCCCAGGCATTAAATTACCTGGAAGCCTATAATTTAGAAACAGGGTTGCTTATTAACTTCGGATCAAAAAGCTTGCAATATAAAAGGTTGTTGAACAAAAAGTACAATCCCAATTAGACCAGAAATTAAATGTCTGAACCGGGATTAAAAATGGATTTTCAAGATTGCCGTGATTTTTTAAAACATAAATGGAATAAAATTCTGGTCATCCCTTAATCACATAAATCCTGGTTCAGACAATTGAAGTATGAAAAAAACCTACTATCTTTTTAATCCCGGACGCATGAGCCGGAAGGATAATACCCTTAAATTTATACCGGTAGATGAAGATGGAAAGGAAGGTGTGCCGAAATATATCCCGGTTGAAGGTGTGGCCGACCTGTTTTGCTTTGGGAGTCTGGATGCCAATAGCGCTTTATACAATTTTCTGGGAAAGGCTGGTATTGCCGTACACTTTTTTGACTATTATGAAAATTATACGGGAAGCTTTTGTCCGAAAGAATATCTGCTGGCCGGTAAAATGCAATTGGTACAGACACAGCATTACCTGGATAAAAAGAAACGCCAGAGCCTGGCCCGTAAATTTGTACAGGGCGGAGCGTTTAACATGGTAAAAGTGCTGCGCTATTATGATAACCGCGAAAAAGACCTGGCCGCCCAGATAGCAGGCATTGAAGCGCTGAGTTTGCAAACAGACACGGCTACAGCTATTGATGAGCTGATGGGTATAGAAGGCAATATCAGGCAAACTTATTATTCTGCATTTGACACCATTAATAGTGCATACCTTATGCAGGGGCGCAGTAAACAGCCACCTGGAAATGAGCTGAACGCAATGATCTCCTTTGGCAATATGCTCTGTTATTCCACCTGCCTTAATCAGTTATACCATACCCAGCTAAACCCCACCATTAGTTTTTTGCATGAACCTGGTTTCCGGCGGTTTTCATTGGCCCTGGATCTGGCAGAGATATTTAAACCCGTTCTGGTTGACCGTACTATTTTCCGGCTTCTAAACAAACGGGAGATTGGCGACAAGGACTTCGACCGGCAACTGAACAGCTGCTTACTAAAAGAATCAGGAAGGAAAACCTTTGTAAAGGCATGGGACGAGCGCATTAATGAAACTTTTAAGCATCCGGTACTTAACCGGAATGTAAGCTACAAACACCTGGTGAAACTGGAGTGCTATAAACTTTCTAAACACCTTTTAGGTTTAGATGAATATAAACCCTATAAAGCACGCTGGTAATGTATGTGATCCTGGTATATGACATTAAAGAAAAGCGGGTAGGCAAAATGCTGAAACTGTGCCGGCAGTATTTAAACTGGATACAGAATTCAGTTTTTGAAGGTGAAATTAGCCAGGTTAAACTAAAGGAAATGCTGTTCAAGGCGGATAAGATCATTCGCAAAGACGAAGACAGTATTATTATTTTCAAAAGCAGGGAAGAAAAGTGGCTGGAGAAGCAGGTTATAGGTATAGAGCGGAATGCTCTTGATACTATGCTGTAGGTTGTCGGTGATGACAGCCGCTACCTGTTCTTTGACGTATCAAATTTAATTTATACCTCTATGCGGACATACTACCCGGAAACGGGGGTTGTCGAAGCAATGGGGAAAACCGCGTATTATACTTCGACTAATTTTGTATGAAAAAAGGCATATTAAGAAGTGCCTTTATCATTTGGAAATGCTATTTTTATACGGGTCAAACAACGGCCCTTAATCGCACCATACTGGAATTGAAATCGCTTGGAGCCTTAGCATCCGGTATCTCCGCAGCTCCCTTAATCGCACCATACTGGAATTGAAATATCCTTTCGATGATTAATACAATGGGGGGCGGCAGGCCCTTAATCGCACCATACTGGAATTGAAATCCATTCGTAAGCGATACCGTCTGATCAGGTGCTGTACCCTTAATCGCACCATACTGGAATTGAAATTTGTTCCCGGCATTAAAGGAAACAGGGAGCTTCCACCCTTAATCGCACCATACTGGAATTGAAATAAAAACAGCAACGAAAAGACCATTGAAGAGGTTCGCCCCTTAATCGCACCATACTGGAATTGAAATCCGTACAATGCAGGACGATGTATTTAATTTCTCTCCCTTAATCGCACCATACTGGAATTGAAATTCCGTAGCTTATGTTCGTGAAATGGTGGAATGGTGCCCTTAATCGCACCATACTGGAATTGAAATGAATGAGTTACACGCCGATGTATTCGGAAAGCCTATAGCCCTTAATCGCACCATACTGGAATTGAAATATATAC
>JBBJNR010000127.1:0-3627 GCA_037719315.1 Daejeonella sp. | reverse complement strand
CAGATATTTATTTTTTATTCATAAACGAGTTATTTTTAATGCGTCTGCCCTGTAGTGGAGGCGCTTAATTATGCTTTTTAAGGACAAAAACCGTATTTTGCCCATTAATTTTTTTTCGATGCCACCAAACGTAATTCCTCCTTCCGGTCAAAATCCTGCCGAGGCTTTTGAACGATTGCTAATGATCATGGATACCCTTCGGGAGCAATGTCCATGGGACAAGAAACAGACGATGGAGACCCTCAGGCATTTAACCCTTGAGGAAACCTATGAGCTTTCAGATTCAATATTGGATGGAGATATGGATGAAATAAAAAAGGAGATCGGTGATATTATGCTTCATTTGGTTTTTTATACACGCATAGCTTCCGAAACCAATCATTTTAACATGGTAGAGGTATTAAATGGAATATGTGACAAGCTTATTCATCGCCACCCCCATATCTACAGTGACGTTTTGGTGGCAGATGAACATGATGTGAAACGGAATTGGGAACAATTAAAACTTAAAGAGGGGAACAGCTCTGTACTGGGCGGGGTGCCCCTGTCTTTGCCGGCACTTGTCAAGGCTTCCAGAATTCAGGAAAAAGCCCGTGGAGTAGGGTTTGACTGGGATAATAAAGAACAGGTATGGGAAAAAGTGGAAGAAGAACTACTGGAATTTAAAGCCGAATTTAATATGTCCGATCACACAGCAGTTAATAAAGAAAAAGCAGAGGCAGAATTCGGCGATCTGCTGTTCTCACTGATTAATTATGCCCGGTTCATTGACATCAACCCGGAAGATGCGTTGGAAAGAACAAACAAAAAATTTATTAAACGATTTCAGTATTTGGAAAGCAAAGCTGCCGGGCTGGGAAAGGACCTTAAGGACATGACGTTAACAGAAATGGAAATATTTTGGAATGAAGCCAAGTCATTATAAAACCAATTTAGAGCCTGGCCTCGAAATTTCGGAAATCAGGGAATAATTATTTAAAACTGATTGCCTTTAAAGGCGATATCCTGGTAACCAATAATGATGGGACAAGCAGCACCACGACACTGATCAACAAGGTCCCTGCATTCAAAAGGACTATATCCTGCCATTCTAATTGCACAGGCACAAAGCTAATATAGTAAGAGGCCTGGTCTAACTTAAAGAAGTGCGTCAACGATTGGAATGATCCCAGCCCAATTCCTAAAATATTCCCCAGAACTAATCCAAAACCGATCAGGTAGGTAGCATTATACAGAAAGATCTTTCTTACATTCCAGTTTGTACTTCCCAGAGCTTTGAGAATACCTATCATATTCGTTCGTTCCAGGATCATGATAAGCAAGGCTGAAATCATATTTATTACCGCCACGGCCATCATCAGTATCAGAATTACCTGTGTATTTACATCCAGGAGTGAAAGCCATTCAAAAATGGTAGGATAATATTGTTTAACTGTATGGGATGTGAGATTAATTCCAATCATGTCATCTATCCGGTTAGCTGTATTCTCCAGGCGGTCAAAGTCATTTACCCGTAGTTCGTACCCTCCAACTTCTGAAGAGTTCCAGTTGTTCAGGCTTCTTATCAGCGAAATATCGCCTATAACGAAGGTTTTATCAACCTCCTCAACACCAAGGCTGTAAATACCTGCTATTACGAATTTCCTTTTGCGAAGAGAGTTTTCAATAAAATACATCAGAAAGTCATCCCCCACCTTCAGGTTCAGACGGTCTGCGGTATATTTCGAGATCAATATCTGGTTCCCCGAATTAACGCTGTCAGAAAAATCAATGACCTTCCCTTCAAGCAGTGTCTTCTTAAAGTAGTCCCAGTTATAACTTTTGTCTACTCCTTTTAGAACTACTCCTTCAACTTCTTCATTGGTGTTAATAATACCCGGCTTTGTGGCAAAGGCTTGTACATAATCAATACCTGGCTGAGAAGTGATACCTCTTAATTTTTCAGCTTCTATCACGAACGGTGAGTTCTCATAGGAACTATTTAAATCAAGCTTAGTGACCTGGATATCACCTGAAAAGCTCCTTACTTTCTCCCTGATCTCAGACTTAAAACCCTTGACAATTGCTACGGCGAGGATCATTACTGCCAATCCAAGCATGATCCCCAGAATTGCAATTCGCACAATTAGTTTTGAAAAGGTACGTTTTGAGCTAAACGTAATTCGCTTTGCGATAAGAAGTGGAAGATTCAATCCTGAATGGTTTTCTTGTGCTTTTCAAAGATGCGATTTTTTTGAATTCCTTTGCGATCCTATTACGTACTTATTAAGTAATAATTGTAACATTCATTCATATGATATCCCGAATAATCTTTTCAATATCGATCATCCTAATCGTCTCTTCCTCTTGCGCATATTCTCAAAGGATCGCCACAGGAAGCCGCTCCGTTCCTGACCCGCGAAAAGTTGATGTTAATGCAATTAGCCGTGTAAAAGGCAAAATAAAAACAGGAGCAGATCAAACTGACCAATACCTCCCTTACCTCAAAGGAAAAAGAATTGGTATGGTTGTCAATCCAACCTCGGTCATCAGGAATGCAACGAGTGTCGACAGCTTAAAAGCACTGGGTGTAAATATTGTGAAAATCTTTGGGCCGGAACATGGCTTTAGAGGCGACGCCAGCGCCGGGATCAAAGTTGATGACAGCTTTGACGCAAAGACAGGGATCCCAGCCATTTCCCTGTATGGAAAGCATCATAAACCCAGCAAAGAAGATATGGCAGACGTAGACCTCTTGGTTTTTGATATTCAGGATGTTGGTGTCAGGTTTTACACCTATATCAATACACTGCAGTATGTAATGGAGGCGTGTGCAGAAAACAATAAAGAGCTGCTTATCCTTGACCGTCCAAATCCGAATGGATTTTACGTGGATGGGCCCATATTGGATCCGAAATTGAAATCCGGGATCGGAATAAACCCTATACCAATAGTCCACGGACTTACAATAGCTGAATATGCACAAATGCTCAACGGTGAAGGCTGGCTGGCAAATAATGTGAAGTGTAAGCTTAAAGTTATCAGGGTGCTCAATTATACCCATGGTATGCCTTATACATTACCGGTCAAACCTTCGCCTAATTTGAACACCCAGCAGTCTATTTTATTATACCCGTCACTGTGCCTTTTTGAGGGGACAATTATTAGTCAGGGACGCGGAACAACTTTTCCGTTCACCGTACTTGGAAACCCTGACCTGAAGGGCAAGTACAAATTCTCGTTTATGCCAAAAAGCATAAAAGGCATGAGTGAAACGCCCCTTCATCAGGATAACTATTGTTATGGGCTTGATCTTAGAGAATATAATACGAATAAGATCACCAAAACAGGCAAGATTAATCTCTCCTGGCTGATCGAATTGTATAGGGCGTATCCCCACAAGGAAAAATTCTTTGATTTTAAGCAGAGTAACCAGATGGGTAACTTTGATAAACTGGCTGGCACGGAAAATTTGAAACAACAGATCATAGCTGGCAAATCTGAGCAGGAAATACGTGATAGCTGGGAGCCGGGACTTTCACAATATAAGATCATGAGGAAGAAGTATTTGCTTTACCAGTGAGTTATACGTAGTACGTTGTACGTTCTAATGCGAATCAAGGGTTAACATAATCAAAAATAGAGGAT
>JBBJNR010000085.1:0-14117 GCA_037719315.1 Daejeonella sp. | reverse complement strand
AGGCGTGTTTAAAAACAAAAAAAGTCGGAAGAAAAATCTTCCGACCATGACTGGCCAAAAGCCGGCCTTTTTTTTTGCCTTTTGGAGTGTAACAAAAGTATTGAAATTTCCTTGTTTTTTAGAGTTTTCCACACATCTAAGTTTCTTTAAACCACTACTTTACTATCCGATTAAGTGTTGAGGTACAGATACACTAACAAGCTGTGGAAAACTCTCATTCGATAAAAATCCCTTCATGCAATAGATTTGATTAAAAACCCCCAAACATTTTTAACAGGGGTAAGTCGCTTACTGGCACCATCAACCGCTCACTAATACTATTCAATAATACAACTATGGGTAAAGCATCTTCAAACACAGCCGCAAAAGGAACAGGAAAAGGCCTTGGCTTCCAGCGCTATTTCACAAAAGCAGGGGTAGACGTCTATGATCTGTTCACTTATGAAAAGCGTACATCCGTTATCCGGAACCCCGCGGGCGATGCGGTGTTCGAAATGAAGAATGTTGAAGTACCCGGGAGCTGGAGCCAGGTAGCAACAGATATCCTTGCCCAAAAGTATTTCCGTAAAGCGGGGGTCCCACAGCCTGACGGTTCTACTTCGTCAGAAACCAGCATAAAGCAAGTAGCCCACCGCATGGCTAATTGCTGGAAAACATGGGGTGAACGATATAATTATTTTAGCAGCAAAGAAGACGCTTCAGTTTTCTACGATGAACTGGTGTATACCATAGTAGGCCAGCTTGCTGCTCCAAATTCACCGCAATGGTTTAACACAGGCCTCCATAGCTCCTACGGCATCACAGGCAAGCCTCAGGGGCATTATTTTGTGAATCCGGAAACAGATGAACTGGAAAAATCAACCTCGGCCTACGAGCGTCCCCAGCCACATGCCTGCTTCATCCTTTCTGTAAGTGATGACCTGGTAAATGATGGTGGCATCATGGACCTTTGGGTGCGTGAGGCGCGGATCTTCAAATACGGATCAGGTGTTGGTACGAATTTCTCTGCCATCCGCGGAGAAAGTGAAAAACTTTCAGGCGGCGGTTATTCATCCGGTCTGATGTCATTTCTTAAGATAGGCGATCGTGCGGCAGGCGCTATTAAATCCGGCGGTACAACCAGGCGGGCGGCTAAAATGGTGTGCCTTGATCTTGACCATCCCGAAATAGAAGGTTTTGTAAACTGGAAAGTTGAAGAAGAGAAGAAAGTTGCTGCCCTTATTGCGGCAGGATATTCTTCAGACTATGAAGGCGAAGCTTACCGCACTGTATCCGGACAGAATTCTAATAACTCTGTTCGTGTTCCAAACACCTTTTTCAAAGCGCTGGAGCAAGGCGGCAACTGGGATCTGATCGGACGTATCAGCGGCAATACCGTGAAATCAATATCAGCAGAGAAATTATGGAACGATATTTCCTTTGCGGCCTGGGCTTGCGCGGATCCAGGGATCCAGTACGATACAACCATTAACGAATGGCATACTTGTCCTGAGGGCGGACGTATAAATGCATCTAATCCGTGCTCTGAATACATGTTCCTTGATAATACTGCCTGTAACCTCGCGTCTATAAATCTTGCACATTTCTTCGATCCGCAAACATTAGTATTTGATGTGAAAGGTTTTGAGCACGCATGCCGTGTATGGACTGTAGTTCTTGAAATTTCCGTATTGATGGCCCAGTTCCCTTCGAAAGAGGTTGCTCAGTTATCTTACGATTACCGTACGCTGGGTTTAGGCTATGCTAACCTCGGGTCAATGCTTATGGTTGCTGGCATCCCTTACGACAGTGATAAAGCGCGTGCTATTGGCGGCGCTATCACTGCAATCATGACTGGCACCGCTTATACTACTTCCGCTGAAATGGCTAAGGAATTAGGCACATTCAAAAAATATGATGAAAATAAAAGGCACATGCTGCGTGTGATGCGTAATCACCGCTATGCTGCTTATAATAATGATGCGTACGAGGGACTTGAAATAGCGCCTCCGGGAATTGATCCTAGATATTGCCCTGATTATTTACTTTCTGCTGCATGTAACTCATGGGATAAGGCAGTTGAGCTTGGCGAAAAATATGGTTACCGTAATGCACAAACTACAGTAATTGCCCCGACAGGAACAATCGGATTGGTTATGGACTGTGATACAACAGGTATCGAGCCTGACTTTGCACTGGTTAAATTCAAGAAGTTATCCGGTGGTGGTTATTTCAAGATCATCAATCAGGGTGTTCCGGCAGCTTTGCGCAACCAAGGGTATAAGGAGCATGAAATTGAAGCTATTGTAAATTATGCCAAAGGAGCTGCGACTCTACAGGGAGCTCCTCATATCAATTTTGACAGCCTTGCTGCCAAAGGGTTTACGCAGGATGAACTTGAGAAAATTGATAAGTCACTACTTGCAGCCTTTGAAATAGGTTTTGTGTTCAACCAGTGGAGCCTGGGTGAAGAATGCCTGAAACGCTTAGGTTTCAAATCAGAGCAATATTCATCACCTGATTTTAATTTATTACGTGCCATTGGTTTTAACCGTCAGCAGATCGCGGATGCAAATGAATTTATTTGCGGAACAATGACCGTTGAAGGCGCGCCTTATTTAAAGCAAGAGCACTATCAGATATTTGATTGCGCCAATAAATGTGGTCAGAAAGGCGAGCGCTATATCCATGCGCATGGTCACATTAAAATGATGGCCGCTGCCCAGCCTTTCCTTTCAGGTGCGATCTCCAAGACTGTTAACCTTCCAAATGAAGCGACTGTTGAAGAGATCAAAGACTGCTACGAATTGTCGTGGAAACTAGCCTTAAAAGCAAATGCACTTTACCGTGACGGCTGTAAATTATCTCAGCCATTATCTACCAAATCTTCAGACAGCAAGGAAGATAAGCTGGACACTGTTGAAGAGGTATTGGGTGAAGCTGGAAACGTTAAGCTAAGTGATCTTACTGCTGATCAGGTACTTGAGGCTGCCAGAGCAATACTTGAGCGCTCTACGGATACCAAGTTTAAACGTCAGTTATCTTCTGTGGTGGAGCGTAAGAACCTGCCAGGTAAGCGCGGAGGATTTACCCAAAAAGCAGCAGTAGGCGGGCAAACAGTTTTTGTTCGTACTGGAGAATATGAAGATGGGACTTTGGGCGAGATCTTCGTGGATATGCACAAAGAAGGGGCAACATTCCGCTCCCTGATGAACTGTTTCGCTATTGCTGTTTCTGTGGGATTGCAGTATGGTGTGCCACTGGAAGAGTTCGTGGATAAATTCACATTCACCCGTTTCGAGCCATCCGGTATGGTAGGCGGACACGATAATATTAAGAGCGCCACATCAATTATTGACTATATTTTCCGGATGCTTGGATATGAGTACTTAGGCCGTGAGGACCTGGTGCATGTTCTGACCGAGCAGAAAGCTGTACTGGGGAATCCTCAAATGGCTGATGAAGATGTAAATACTGATACCAGCAATAATACCTTTGCTGAAGTTAAAGTTGCCGTCCCGGCTTCTAACCTGAAATTGAAACCAGTATTGGATATTTCTGGTGGTGGCCAGTCGGATGCACCTTCTTGTGGTAATTGCGGTCATATCATGGTAAGATCGGGCACATGTTACAAGTGTTTGAACTGTGGTACGCAGGGGGGATGCTCTTAGGAGACTGAAGTCTGAGGTCTGAAATCTGAAGTCTGAGAATTGAAGATCAGCGTAAAAGGCGATGATATTGCCCCTTTATTTAAATATTTAACCGCCGCCAGTAATCCGGATTTTACGGGTGAGATCAAATGGAACTTCGAAAAGTTTCTAATCAATGAAAAGGGGGAGCTGATACATAGGTTCCGTTCTGCGGTTACCCCTATGTCTCCGGAGCTTACTAAATATCTTTAATCTGTCGATAGGATAAGGGATTACAGATCTCAGAAATAGTCTTTATAATAATTAGCAAAAAAAAGTTCATAAAAAAAGCTCCCCAAAAGGGAGCTTTTTTTATGAACCGAAAATTTTTATCTAAACTTATAAGCTAGACCCAAGTTAATTACCTGGTTCTTAAGGTCCCGGTTTCCTGAGTTATCCTTATATAGATTTTGAAAATCAGTAGCATAGCTGGCATTCAGCATAACAGAACCAAAGTTATAGCTCGCACCTACCTTACCACCGGCAAGCGATTTACGATAGGACTCATTACTGCCTTCAAAGGTTGATGATGAATTGCCATTTACCACTTTAGATTCCTGGTCCATAAAAAAGGAAACCTGTGGGCCAGCAAACAATCCAAATGAGCTAGACACATCATATCTTGCCATTAATGGTAGATCGATGTAAGAAATTTTTGTTTTAAATTCCGTACTGCCAAAAGTGTATTCTGCACCTTTTTGGGAAAACTCAGCTGAGGGCTCAAATGAAAAGCCCGATGATACAGGGATGTTTACAAACAGACCTGCAGAAAACCCGGTATTAAATTCGCTGTTGGGATCGGGATCTCCAGCAAACTTCGCTACATTTAATCCCCCTTTAATACCGAAAACGGCATCGCTGCTTGTTTGTGCTTGAGCAAGGCCTGCAAAAAGCAAACCTGCACTTAAAATGATTATTTTTTTCATGTTTTTTTCTTTTTAATTACAGACATTATGAAACAATCATGCCAAGAACCTGATTAAATGCAATTTTACCACTTACGGAGTCTCTAGATATTGATTTTCAATAGATTAATTTGATCTTGAAACGATATAACTTTTTGAAATTAATTAAATCAAAAAAGGAATTGATGGGTTATTAAAGTAGGTTTATAAATACTTTTGAACTAAAACGCATACTTATGAGAAGATTATTGATGGTCCTGTTGTTTGTCGGATCGGTATTATTCGTATTACCGGCCTGCACTGCAACTCAGGAAGGACAGGGAACAGTTACAGATTCGATGGAAATGAATACAACTGATTCCATGATGATGGATACCCTGATCACGGATACGATACCACGCGATTCAATGTAATTATTAGGTTTAATAAAACAACCCGGATCTTATCAATCCGGGTTTTTTTTTGAGAAAAGCTGAAAAACTTAAAGCTTCAAGCCAAGGCTAACCTGAAATACCTGGTTCCTGTATAAGGGGGTTTCTGAACTGCCATTCTCGTTATTCTTCTGAAAATCTAAAGCATAACGTCCGTGCAGACTAACCTTGTCTGTCAGGCCGATACCAATACCAGCAACTCCACCAAAAAGGCTTTTCTTTAACCTTTCATTTTCTTCCCTGATCGTGTTTTGATACGAATCAGACCCTTGTTTAAATTTTTCTGTCGTGGAGGTTAAAAAGGAAACTTGTGGGCCGAGAACAATGCTGAACTTATCGGTAGCATTAATCTTTGCCAAAATAGGAAGCTCTATAAAGTTTGTGGTTACAGAATACTCATTAAGGCCGCCAAGCAGGCTGTTTCCAGAGGTTTTATAACCTTTCTGTGAAAACATCAGCTCGGGTGCGAAACTAAAGCTGCTTACGATCGGGATCTCTGCAAATATACCGGCGTTAATTCCTGTCTTGAACTCGGTGTTGAAATTTGCATCACCGGTTTTAATAATATTCGAGAAATTCGCCCCTCCCTTAATTCCGAATGTTTGCGCATTAACTGCTCCTGCAAAAAATACGCTTATCCCTAATAAAATTACTTTTTTCATGTTGATATGGTTTATTGTTAATGGTTAAAAAACCTTCATGAGCAGTTGAACGTGTTAAGCGCATCCTCGTGCAGGTTTCCATAGTTAATATTAATTAATAGGAGGCACTAAGAAAAAATGATGCCAAATCGGACCCGCAATTGCAAACATTGTTCTTAAATTTGTTAGAATATGGGTTAGCCTCATTATTTATCAATCCTAAAATGTTATCAACTAATGTATATACTTTCCATTTACTTACTTTACCTGCTGATGAGCCTTATGGGTATCTATTTTTTGTATCATTTCCTGAAGGACCGCTTGAAAGACAGGGTTTCTGTGTGGCTATTTAGTATTTCCCTGAGCCTGAGCATTAGTTTTTTGCTAATTTTGCTGGCTTTAAGGTTATTCCTTGATTAATTTAATTTCACAACAATTTATTGACGTATCCATGATGTTTAAAAAGCTAAAGAGACTTGCATTCTTTGTTTGGTTATCAGCTCCCTGCTTAAGCTATGCCCAGGTTCCTAAAACCTTTATTGAATCCTTAGATGAGCCCAATGCATGGGTGGACTCCGTATTTAAAAAACTTAATCGGCATGATCGTATCGCGCAGCTCTTTATGATCAGGGCGCATACAGATAAAGGAAAAGCATTTGAGGATTCAATTGGAAGGGTTATTAAAAAAGAACGCATAGGAGGACTCGTTTTCTTTCAGGGTGGTCCGGGTAGACAGGCAATTCTAACCAATGAATACCAGTCGCTGAGCAAAGTGCCCCTGTTAATTGCAATGGATGCTGAATGGGGCTTGGGAATGAGGCTCGACAGCACTGTTTCTTATCCGTACCAGATGACTTTGGGAGCAATTCAAAACGATAACCTGATCTATGAAATGGGCCGCCAGGTTGCTATGGACTTCAAGCGCCTGGGGATGCATGTTAATTTTGCCCCGGATGCGGATATTAACAATAATCCTAAAAATCCAGTCATCGGTTACCGCTCATTTGGAGATAGTAAGTATAATGTTGCAGCCAAAGTAGGAGCTTACATGAAGGGGCTCCAGGACAATAACATTATGGTCAGCCTGAAACATTTCCCTGGTCATGGAGATACTGATGTGGATTCCCACTATGACCTTCCCCAATTACCCTTCACCCGGGAGCGTTTAGACTCCCTTGAAATGTACCCTTTCCGAGAACTTATTAAACAGGGAGCTTCAGGAGTTATGGTGGCCCACATGAGCATTCCGGTCCTTGACAATACGCCCAATCTTCCTTCAACTTTATCTCAGCCTATTGTAACAGGCATTCTTAAAGAGGAAATGGGATTTAAAGGTTTGATATTTTCGGATGCAATGGGTATGAAAGGCGTGGTAAAATTTTTCCCAAATGGTGAAGCTGATGTACGCGGGATTATAGCAGGAAACGATGTAATTGAGCTTTCAGAAAATTCGGACCGGGCGATCAAACTTGTACGTAAAGCAATCAGAAATAATCGCCTGAGCTGGGAACGTATCGATGAAAGTGTAAAAAAGATCCTTGCAGCGAAATATTGGGTAGGATTGGACGACCTCCAGCCAGTAAATACAAGTAATGTAGTTGCCGACCTAAACCGCCCTGAAGCGCTCGTTTTAAACCAGCGCCTTGCTGATGCAGCTGTTACCATTCTGAAAAGTGACAGCCAGATCAGGAATTTAGATAAAACGAAAAAAACGGCTGTTATAGGTATGGGTGGGACTAACGTTACGCTATTCCAAAATATGCTCAAGACCGATCTTGATAATACAATGAATTTTATCCTGGCTAAAGACGCAGGCGCCAACGATATAGCTAACGTAGCGAAAGAGCTTCAGAATTATGACCAGATCATAGTGGGTATACACGATACGCGTAAACGGCCGCCAGCAGTATTGGACTATAGTAACAGCATGAAGCTCTTTATTGCACAGCTTGCAAAAATGAACAGCACCCTGGTGGTATTTGCCAATCCATATACTATCGCCGGCCTGCCGGGCGTAGAATCAGCTAAAACATTGATCCTTAATTATCAGAATACAGACGAAGCTCAAAAAGCAAGTGCAAGGGTGATCTCGGGAAAACTTAAAGCAAGCGGGAAACTGCCTGTTAGTATAAACACCTATTTTAAGACTGGGGATGGTGTAACGCAGTAACCGCTAATACAGCCACCCTTATTTTAGCCTTTACCCAGATCTTATGATTAGCTAATGTCCCGCCATAAACCTCTTAAATTAATACGTGCGTCGGCGGGATCTGGTAAAACATTTGCCTTAACGGCCCATTATCTCGTACTTCTTTTTAGCGGTGTTGGTAAGTACCGTGAAATTCTTGCCGTGACTTTCACAAATAAAGCTACTGCAGAGATGAAAGATCGTATCCTGGGTTCTCTTCAAGAACTAGCGATATCGGGGTATGAGCATTCCAAGTTTAGCCCGATTCTGCAGGAAAGCTATCCGGACATCGGTGATTCCGGGATCCGGGCAAGGGCTGCCGAGATCTATAGCGCGATTCTACATGATTATAGCCGGTTCTCGGTTAGTACAATTGATGGATTCGTACAGCAACTGATCAGGAGCTTCGCTTTTGAGTTGAACCTGGATAGCGGCTACAAGCTTGAAATGAACCAGGAGAAGGTTAAGAATGAGCTTATTAAAGCGCTTAACCTTCACCTTGAAAATGATCCTGATCTGCTTGAATGGGTAACTAGCCTGGCTATAGATCGCATCAGCGATGGTAAAGACTGGGACTACCAGCGGACTTTAAAAGATCTGGCAAACGAGATCTTTAAGGAAAGATACTACCCTTTCCAGGAGGCTATGCTTGCCATGGGCGATGAGCAGGGCAAGGAATTTAACACGCTCAGAGAGACTGTAAGCACCGGTGTTAAGGAATTTAAAAACTCTGTTTTAGAGAAGGCAGAAGGTTTAAAAAAGATATTTGATGCCTCGGGCATCCTCCAGGATGAGCTTAATCAGAAATCAAGGCATCCTTTGCTTAAGCTCGGAAAAATCCTGAATGAAGATTTCGCACATATCACATCCCTGTCAAAGCTGGTAGATGATTTTGATCAGTGGCCACATGGTTCGCTGAGCGATACATCTGGCGTCAGAAATTTGTATGATAATTTAAATCCGGAGATTAAAACCTTTATAGAGTTCTTTATCGCAGGGAGCGAGCAGTATGAAACCTATCTGGCAATAAGCAGGAACAGCTCTTATCTGCGTTTAATGCAGGGAATGGCTGATCTTTTAAAGCATTACCGTTCGGAGAACAGGGCTTTGTTAATCAGTGATGCGCAGCAATTACTTAAGGGCATCACGGGTTCAGAGGTAGATAATCCATCATTTATCTGGGAAAAGACCGGCAATAAATACAAGCATTTTCTATTTGACGAATTTCAGGATACCAGCACCTTCCAGTGGATGAATTTTTTGCCGCTTATAAAAAATGCGATTGCTGAAAGTACAGGTCAGCAGTCTGAACACCTGGTTGTTGGTGATGTCAAACAGTCTATTTATCGGTGGAGAAACGGCGACTGGCGTATTCTGCACAATAAAGTGAGGAATGACCTGCTGACAGATAATGTAGGCGAAGAAGATCTTGGATTCAACCGCCGAAGTTCCGAAAATATCATTCGGTTCAATAATTTCCTGTATTCGAAGCTTCCCGGGCATTTGCAGCAGTTGCTCAATGGAGTATTTACCGAAGCAGCGGGAACACATTTACATGATGTATGGGAATTCGAAAACAGCCATTTAATTGAAAAAGCTTACCAGGGAAGCTCGCAAAGCGTAACTGAAAATACGCAGCCGGGTGGTAAAATTGAAATTAAATTTTTCCTGAAAGATGAAGAACAGGGGGAAGATGACAATGACTCGTTTGCTGCTGCCTACGCTGTAGAAAAGCTGATCATGATTTTAGAGTCGGGAATTTCAATGAAAGATATCGGCATCCTGGTAAGGAAAAATTCTGAAGCTGAAGAAATACTCGAATGCATTTTTCGCAAGGAAAACCAGGAGAAGTTAAGTACGGCGGCCGGGAAAACCTTCCAGGTTATTTCCGGGGAAGCCTTAAAGATCATAAATAACCCTGCTGTTCAGTTAATGATCAGTACTTTCAGAATGTTATCGGTCTCTGAACACGAAAGCGGGATCTTTAAAGCCGAATGCGCACGTTTATGGCATCAGGTCCGCCATCCCCACAATGAACAGATCGATGTGGAGAGCGATGAATGGATGGAGCTGGCCATGAGAAATATTTCTGATCTCAGCCACATTTTTCCAAAACGGCTTTGTCAGGAATTCAATTCATTCCGTCAATTACCTGTTAATGAACTTGCTGAGAAACTGATCAGCATTTATGAGCTGGGTAAAAGCGATTCGTCTACCCATATCCCATTTTTACTCGCATTTCGCGACCAGACGGCGATATTTTCTTCGGCCGGCGACCAGGGTTTAGGTGCATTTTTAGAGTGGTGGGATACAGAAGGATCCTCGAAAGCATTACCCTCATCGCAAAATCAGGATGCAGTACAGCTTATGACGGTGCATAAATCTAAGGGTCTTGAATTCAGGGCGGTAATTATTCCTTTTGTGAATTGGAAATTGAACACTTCAAGCGGCTATATCAAAAAGCTGTTGTGGGTGGATGCTAAGCAAGCTGGTTTTGAGCAGTTTAATTCCTTCCCTGTTGATTATAATAAGGGTCTGGCGTCTACCGTATTCGCGGAGAATTATTTTGAAGAGATGCTCCTTAATTATATGGATGTGATCAACACGCTGTATGTTGCTACTACGCGCGCGAAGGATTATTTGTGTATTATATGTCCGAAGACACCATTAAAAAAGCCCACCACGGGATCTGTGAATGATATACAGCTTGTGCTTTCAGAAGTGCTTTCATCAGCCGCAGAGGATGAACCCCGATTTATTATTGAGGAGAGTAAGTTTGTATTCGGCGAGATGCCTGATTATCCGCAAAGGATACCGCTAGCTAAAGATGTACAATTAATGATCACCAATTATCATATAAATGAACAGCTTACCGAGCGGTTCAAAAGAAACAGCCGGAACCAGGAAATATGGTTCAATGCCCGGCAGCGCAAAGGCGTAGTATTACACGAACTGCTTGAAACCATCACCAGCCTGAACGACCTCGATAAGCTGATCGATGAAAAGGTGCAGCTGGGACTTATAAGAGTGGCCGAGAAAGATGAGATCAGAAAAGCAGTAAAGGATGTGCTCATGCAGGACGAGATCAGAAAATGGTTTACAACTGCAAAGGCGGTGATCAGCGAAAAAGATATGATACTTGATTCCGGCATCGTTAAACGCCCGGATAAATTGTTTGTGTTTGATGATCATGCAGTACTGCTCGATTTTAAATTCGGTACGGAGCAAAATAAATACCGGGGGGATATTGAGCTGTATCGTGACAACTTGATGAAAATGGGGGAGTTTAAAGAAGTGCATGCCTATTTGTGGTATGCGCAGGAACGTAAGCTGCAGAAAGTCTGAACATGGCACGAGATAAGTTTTTACACCGGGTTGCTTCGCACCTTCTGGAACGGTTTGGGAACGACCTTCAGGATATAGCGATCGTATTCAATAACAAGCGGCCGCAGCTCTTTCTTAAAAAATATCTTGCAGAAATTACCGGCAAACCGCTTTGGAGCCCCCACTTCTATACCATACAGCAGTTCTTTTCGGATTCCACTTCCCTGGTTAATGCTTCGCAGCTAAAACAATTTTTTGTCCTGTTTTCAGAGTATAATATTCTGCTTGGGAAGGAAGGCAAAGAGGCTGTCAACGCAGATGTATTTTATCCTTTGGCAGAAATTATAGCTTCTGATTTTTCCCAGATCGACTATTACCTGGCTGACCCGGCCAAGGTATTCAACCTCATAGGCAGCATAGCCGAATTACAGCACCAGTTTCCAAATTTTGAAGAAGAACAACTGGAATTCATGAAGTCTTTCTGGTCTTCCTTTTCGGGAGAAAGACAGAGTAAAATCCAGGAGAAGTTTATCGAGATGTGGCACAGAATGCCGGTTCTCTATAACAATTTTCACGCGAAGCTTGCTCAGCAGAATTTAGTAAGCAGCGCTAAAATGTATCGCAATCTTGCTGAAGGTCAATTTGCTGATCCGAATTTTTTAAAACAGTTCGGGCACGTGGCCTTTATTGGATTCAACGCCCTTTCCAAAGCGGAAGAAAATTTATTTAAAAAGTGGCAGGATGAAGGGATTTGCTCCTTCTATTTTGATGCCGACGGGCACTATTTTTCAAATCCAGTACAGGAGGCCGGCCATTTCATCCGTAGGAACATTAATCACATTGGCCTTATAAATCAATTTGCGCCTTCGGAAAACAGGATTAACGATGCCACAAAGGAATTTACTATCGTGCAGGCTTTAGGGAACGTGGCCCAGGGTAAATTGCTTACAGATCTCTTGTCACAAGACACAGGCGCAGAAAATCCGGATACTAGGGCCATAATCCTTGCTGACGAAGCATTGTTGCTGCCGGTTTTGCAAACAGTGGCCGATGATAACCTTAATATAACGATGGGTTATCCTTTTGAGCAGTCGGCTGTATTTGGATTATGTGATCTCTGGCTCAATATCCAGGAAGAAATAGCTCCTGTAGACCAGGTTTCGGTATCCTATAAACAGGTACTGACGTATATTTTTAATCCGTTAATAAGATTGGATGATGATCAGAGAAATAGTATTCACAAGGATATAATAGATAGAAAGATATCCGTATTTGATCTGAAATACCTCAGATCACTCGGCAAAATTTCGGAATTGAGCTTTTCTCCATACAAAAGCGCATCAGATACGATCAGGAAGTTTGGCAGTTTGCTGTTATTGATATCTGAGCAGATCGAGCACTTGCGAAAACTAGAAAGCCTGTTAATCGCTGAGGCAGTAAAAACATTAAACCTGCTTTTGGATAACTTCGAAGAGCTTGAGCAAAGCCCGGCTGTTCCGGACATGAACTCAAAATTTGTTTTCCGGACCATCCGTAAAGCTTTAGCAGGACTATCAGTACCTTTTGATGGTGAGCCGCTTTCAGGCTTGCAGGTGATGGGCTTGTTGGAAAGCCGTTGTCTTGATTTTGACGAGCTGATCGTTCTGGGCATGAATGAAGGCGTTTTGCCCAAGGTCAGTGTGACCCCGTCATTTATCCCAGACAATGTCAGACGCGCTTTTGGTCTGCCAGTGCTTGAAAATCAAAATTCTATATTTTCTTATTTCTTCTATCGACTGCTTCATTGTGCCAGGAAGGTAACACTGGTCTATAACGGAATCACCGACGAGAAAAGCACGGGCGAGGGAAGTCGCTTTATCAAACAGCTGGAGTTTGAAACCAGCTGTAAGTTCATCCATCTGATCCAGCAGAACCAACCGGTAAAAAATTCAGACCATCAAAAAATTGTGGTTCAGAAAACAGGTGCGGTGTTGGAAAGACTCGAGAAATTCCTGCAGAGAAATACAGAGGTGAAATACGAGAAGAAGATCTCTGCGACTGCCTTTACTGATTATGTCAGCTGCCCCCTTAAATTCTTCTTTAGCCGTGTGGCAGGCTTGAAAGAGCCAAAAGATCTTCCGGATCAGATTGGAGCCAACCTGGTGGGAACGATGCTTCATTCAGTGATGGAAAATGTTTACAGAAGCTCCCTGGGAACTGAGGTGACAGCGGATTTTATAAAAATGCAGGAGAAAAACGTTCCTGCGATGTGTAATAACGCTTTAGCGGAAGTTATGTACACAGACCCTAAAAATCCGCTTTTAAAAAAGGATGCCCTACAGCAGGTCGTCTTAAAGGTTATCGAGCAGTATGCGGTACGGATCTTGAGGCACGACGAAAGTTTGGCGCCGTTCACAATCCTGGAACTTGAAAACCGGGATAGTTACACGCCATTATTGCAAATTCAGGTGGGCGGGAGGATAGAAGAGGTTCGCTTAATGGGAATTATTGACAGGGTAGATAAGCACAATGGTAAAACCCGGATCGTTGACTATAAGACAGGAAAGGATCAATTAAAGTATAGGGATTTTGAGGGCTTGTTCTCTGAGGAAGGGAAGGATCAAAACAAGGCTCTGATACAAACGCTTTTCTACACCTATGTGTATGAAAAAGCCCGCTCTGCGACGAACGTTGAGCCGCATCTTTATACTGTTAAAGATTTTAAGGGCGGAACTCTATTTTCTGAGAAACGCAAGGGGGGCCTGCAGCTTTCAGATCAGAACCTGGATTATTTCAAAGAGCAATTTGAAAGGAGATTAACGGAAAAGCTGAATGAGCTCTTCGATAGCTCCATGCCATTCGTTCAAACGACTAATTTGGAGACATGTAAATATTGTCCGTTTAAGAAGATCTGCCAGAGGTAAACAATTACGAATTACGAATTACGAATTACGAATTACGAATTACGAATTACGAATTAC
>JBBJNR010000084.1:0-14139 GCA_037719315.1 Daejeonella sp. | reverse complement strand
CCAATCCGTGCTGCAATAAAGATAGAAGGTATGCATGCCGGAACCGATCCGGTGCGGTCATGGCTTCCATTTTCTATACGCCTCTATTTTACAGCAGGCTCAAAACAAATCCGGCTTGTTCATTCTTTTGTGTATGATGGGGATGAAAATAACGATTTCATACGGGGTTTAGGAGTAGGGTTTACAGTACCCTTTCGCGAGCAAAAACAAAATCGCCATGTTCGCTTTGCAACTGACAATAAGGAGTTTTGGTCGGAGCCTGTTCTTATGAGTCCAGGGTATCGTCCTCAGCTGGTAAAAGATGCGGTAAAGCTGAATGTTGATCAGATGTCTGGCAAGCGTATCCCAAACCTTGAGCAGCTTGACGCTGTAACTAAACATCAGTTTGAAACCATTGCACTATGGTCAGATTTTAAACTTACCCAGCTTGCTCCTGATTCCTTTTCTATAGTCAAACGTACAAATGAAGCGAGTTCCTGGCTTCATGCTGCGAATGGTAAACGGGCAAAGGGGTTTGTATTTATTGGGGATGTCTCCGGAGGATTGGCTGTAGGCGTTAAGCACTTTTGGGAGAAGTATCCTTCGGCACTGGAAATTACAGGCGCAGCAAATGCGGCAGGTGAATTAAAGATTTGGTTTTGGTCTCCTGATTCTCCTCTGATGGACTTGCGGCATTATGATACGATAGGTCATGATGGAAAGATCTCTTATGAGGATCATGAAGACGGCTCCAGTACACCTTTTGGCGTAGCAAATACCAACGAGCTAAATCTGTGGGTAATGGAGAATACGCCGGGAGCAGATGACCTTGCTAAACTCGCACAAACTGCTACTGAACCTCCGTTACTTGTATGTACGCCAGAGTACTATCATTCGATACCGGTTTTTGGAGCCTGGAGCCTGCCTGATCGTTCAGCAAAGGACAAAGCAGAAATGGAAGATCAACTTAATCGTGCGTGGAGCTTTTTTGCCAAAGAGGTGGAGCAGCGGAACTGGTACGGCTTCTGGGATTTCGGCGACTTCATGCGTACGTACAGCACTATGCGCCACGAATGGTTGTATGACATTGGTGGACATGCATGGAATAATACTGAACTGATGTCTGACGCGTGGCTATGGTATACCTTTCTTCGCACAGGACGTAAAGATGCTTTTCGCCTTGCAGAAGCAATGACACGGCATACGAGTGAAGTGGATGTGTATCATGCCGGAAGATTCGCAGGTATTGGTTCGCGGCACAATGTGAAGCATTGGGGTGATGGAGCAAAAGAATTGCGCATTAGTGAAGCATATCTTAAACGCTTTTATTACTACTTAACTGCCGATGAACGTACAGGCGATCTGATGCGGGAAGTACTCACTGCTGACCTCAATCTGCCAAATGCGTTGCCACTTCGTAAGGGAGTTCCCAGACCCGATATACCAGTTGTTTTACGCAGCGGTCCCGACTGGATAGCATTAGCCAGCAACTGGATGACTGAGTGGGAGCGAACGGGTGATCTCAAATACAAAAACTATGTGCTTGCGGGCATGCAGAGCATCGGTGCCATGCCTGAAGTATTCCTGAACCGTCTTGCCATGGGCTTCGATTTAAAAACAAAGAAACTTTATGATATAGGTGAGCCCAATCTTAAAACATATGAGTTCATCGTTCTGTTTGGCGGCGATCATATTGCGCTTGAGTTAATCGACCTGATCGATTGTCCTGAATTTACAACCACGTGGAAAGCTTTGTGCAATAAATGGGCACATGAGACACCGGGACCAAGCTCAAATGCACGAATTGCCGCGTATATGTCGAAAGTATCCAATGATCCTGAGCTTGGTCATAAAGCCTGGCAGCTTATCCGCGATAGCCTGAAAGATAATAGGCGGGATCGTTTTCCTGCAAGCCTTACAATTATCGAAGGTCCGTCTTCGCCCAAAAGGGTAGAAGAACTTGCGGGAGTTAATATCCCAGGAACGGCACAATGGGCATTAAACATCATTACCGCCACAGAGCTTGCTAAAGAATTTTATATACCACCGGTTTCCCATTAAAAATTGTTTCCACCTTTAAAAATTATTGATCATAATGAAGAATTTCTTTAAATCAGTAGGGCTTTTTACGCTTATTTTTTGTTTTGTTGAAACCGAAGCTCAAAGAAGCTTTAGCATAGCCGGCGATTATAAAGTGATACCTGCAAACCTACCGGATAGCAATCCTGCAAAAGGCTCTTCATTGTTTGCTTCACAGGTTAGCGCCGATGCTATGACTATAGCGGCAGAAGCTCTCGAAGCCGGTAAGCTAACGATTGAATTTAGTTTTATGGAGATGGAATATATGAAACCTGAAGAGCGTGGAATTGCAATTTTTGCTAACGGCTTATTATTAACTCCAAACTTAGATGTATTCAAGGAAGCTGGTGGAGCATTCAAGCCACTAATTAAAAAATACGACTACAATTTTGAAGGCGGACGAATAAACATTCAACTAAACGGAATTGGTGTAAAGGCAATTCTGAATGGCGTGAAGTTATATAATGCTACGGGTAAAGTAATTGCACAAGGTGAAGCAGGCACAATGAAAAAGGATCGGATACTCATGAAAGATAACCGTACACGTCCCATTACTAAAGTACGCGTTGGTGATGTTCCTTTTTATAATGTTGACCATAGCCCGTTGGGAGCCTATTCAACATTTGTGTATGGTATGGAAGGAAGTGGCGGCATGCAAATGTCGGCAGCCCGCTCTGGTGACGATGATGGTATTTTGCCACACAAAGGGGTAATTGTAGCTGTAAAATCTGCCGAAGGTTTACGTGTAATGCCATTTTACAATGAAACGCAACCTTTGCAAAAAGGCACATCATTAATCAAATCTAACGAGGTAAAACATAACCTCTCAGCCGGGGCCGACTCATGGCAGATCGGATCAGGGGTAAGCTGGAAACATTATATGCCTTATTGGTCTATGAAAGAAATTGATAAAGCAACAGAAGGTGAGAAAGCTTTGTTTGTTCTTCCCGCCACATGGATGGTTTTTGAGCTTGATAATAGCACAGGCAAAGCACCACTGGAGATCGTGTTTGGTTTACAAAAAAGTAAAGCGCAGGTAAGCACGTGGGGCGATTATAAAGGCTACGTTATAGATGACTTTAGTGCCTTAGCTGTTAAGAATAGCGATGCAGATTTAATTACAGGCGAAGACGTAAAAAAACAATATGGTTTGCAGGAAGCTGCAAGCTGCTTCTCTATCAAAGTGCCACCCGGAGTGAAGAAGAAAGTAACCTTTTTTGTGGGACATTATCGCGGAGGCACCTTCTCCGATGTTGGTGGCGAACCCATCTCCTTTTACTTTACTCATTACTATAAAAACATAGGTGATGTGATTCTTGCTGCCGCGCGAAATACTCAGCAGGCAATTGCAAACAGCGAAAAATTAGATGTTGTTTTTAATCGCTCGGCTGAGAATGCCGAACGTAAATTTCAAATCGCTCATTCATTGCAATCCTACCGTTGGAATACGGTATTGTACCAAACACAAGTTACTCATCGCCCCATATGGACCGTGCTTGAAGGTGAATACAGTTGCATTAATACTTTCGACCTTACTGTAGATCATGTTTTTCATGAACTTGCTCTCCACCCATGGACCGTAAGAAATGAGCTCGATATGTTTGACGAATATTATTCGTTTACAGACACGCTAAGGTTTCCGGGAAGTGATAAACGTTATCCCGGTGGGATAGGTTTTGCACATGATATGGGCGGAGGATTCAATTTTAAGAAAGGAACCGGAATTTATAAAGTTCCTATGACCCAGGAGGAATTGCAAAATTGGATTCTTTGTGCAGGGCTTTATGTAAAAAAAACAAATGACGTTGCATGGCTGAAAACGAAAAGAAATCTCCTGATAAGATGCCTTCAATCTATGCAGGCAAGAGATGATATTGATAGTACAAAACGTGATGGCGAAACCTCGCTGGTTTCGTGTATCGGGAAGAACGATCACGATATTACTACTTATGATGCTATGGATAAGTCGCTGCAGCAGGTAAATAATAGTTTATATATCAGTGTGAAATCTTTCTCATGTTACCTCTTTCTAAAAGAATTATTCTCTCTTCTCGGCGATAAAGAGTTGGCAGCGCAATGCGGCAAAACAGCCAGGCTTACCGCCAACAGTATAATCTCGTACTGGAACCCTGCAAAGCAGTATTTCCCAGCAGTATTTAATGATCCATCGATTGATTCGAAGATAATGCCCGCCGTAGAAGGACTGATTTTCCCTTATATGATTGGTTTGCGTAAGGAGGTTTCACTAACAGGTCCCTACAAAGACCTGATTTCGAAATTAAGGACACACATGCAAACCATTTTAAAACCAGGCATCTGCATTAATGAAACGGGCGGCTTCTTGCTATCGAGTACAAGTAACACTACCTGGCAAAGCAAGGTTTTTCTTGCGCAGTATATAACAGAGCACATTTTGAACTTAAAAACTCCAAAGGCAACTGCAGACGCTGATGCTATACAATTTGCCTATCAGGTATTGGGTTCACCAGCAGTAGGATGGTCTGATCAAATCAGGACTCATAACGGCACAGCTTATGGTGGAAGGCATTATCCACGTGGCGTTACAACAGCCTTATGGTGGCTATACGACAAATGATTATCGAACTATAGAGATAAGCCTTATCAATAATTTTTAAGAAGTATTATTAGATGAAAATTATTCTACTCCTTCCTTTAGCATTCATGCAAGTACTTGTGTTCGCGCAGGTGCCAGGTGAAAAATATCCTGATGATTCTGCTTCGGTTTATCATGCTGGCGTTCCGAAGGGCGAAGTTTTAAAATTTAGATTGGAGGGATCCAAAATATATCCAGGAACATGGCGTGACTACTGGATTTATATCCCGGCTCAATACCATCCTGACCAGCCTGCCTGTGTTTATATCAACCAGGATAACATACAATTCAAAGCCCCAATAGTATTTGATAACCTGATCAACAGCAAAGAAATTCCGGTAACTATAGGAATATTTGTAAGCCCCGGTCGGGTCAGCGCAACTGATTCAATTACTGCTCTTGACCGGTTCAATCGAAGTTTTGAATACGATGGGCTCGGTGACCAATATGCCCGTTTTATTTTGCGTGAGCTACTGCCAGTGGTTGAAAAGCAAAGGGCTTCAGATGGAAGATCGATCCGTTTATCCAAAAACGGAAATGACCGGGTAATTGCAGGATCGAGCAGCGGTGCCATTGCCGCGTTTACGGCAGCATGGGAACATCCGGAAGAATTCTCAAGGGTATTCAGTTGCATTGGTACATACGTTGGTATTAGGGGCGGTGATCGGTACCCGACGCTTATCAGAAAATACGAACCCAAAGCAATACGGATATTTTTACAAGATGGCAACAATGATCAAAATAGCTATGCCGGCGACTGGTTCAAAGAGAATGAATTGATGGAACGTGCTCTACAGTTTTCGGGATACGAGGTAGCACACGTTTGGGGGGAGGGTGCACACAGCGGTGGGCAGGCTACATCAATATTTCCCCAGGTGATAAGATGGCTTTGGAAAGATTATCCAAAACCAGTAAATGCCGGAACATCGAAGAATTATCTTTTGCAAGAGATTGTTTTACCAGGGGAAGGGTGGAAACCTGTGAATAATCTACAAAGATTTACGGGGACTAAACAAGCAAAAGCAACTAATGGGTATGTGTATGTCATCGAGAATCAAACAGCAAATCACTATAGCAAACTCTACCTAATTACCCCTAAAGGGAAGAAATTGTTGTGTGAAACGAACTCAAACCATTTTGAAGGTTTGGCTTTGACACCAGACCAGTCGCAGCTGTATGTCGCAGAGCCTTCGTCTCACTGGATATGGATCTATCAAATTAACGCTGATGGTACTTTACGATATAAACAACGTTATGGCTGGCTTCATGTTCCTGATCAGGCAGAAAATGCAGGCGGATGTGCAATTGCTTGCGATAACGCTGGTCACGTGTATGTTGCTACCCGTATGGGAGTACAAGTAATGGATCAGATTGGCAAAGTAGCGGCTATGCTACCATTGCCTGGAAACCTTCCTGCTACTAGCCTATATTTTAGTGGCTTCGGGTTCAGTACCATAAATGTTGTTTGTGGGCAGAAAACTTACTCTCGCAAACTAAATGTCCGCGGAATAAGTCCTGTTGATTCGCCTAATAAACCACCAATTCCAAAGCTGTAATATTCTGCATGGTCAAAAAGGATTTTGTTAGTTATAGTTTCCTTTTGTTTAAATTTTTTTATGCGCCGATGCAGAGTACCTTACAAATCATCAAGTGAAGATTACTTGATACGAAGTACGTCAGCCGAAGAACGTATTTTCATTGCTTCTGTATAGCCCCATGATGGAGATAAGCCAGTGGCATTATCCGCACGGTGAAACTTCAGCATTATGGTGGTTGAATTAACATGGATACCAGACTTTTGTTGTTTTAAAGATGTAACATCATTATCTATACTCACATCCAACTTAATAACTAAAAATTTTCTTAAAAACTTGAGAGATTTGTAATAAAAAAGGAATTTCCGTGTCATTCTTCGAAATCGATTTCAAAACTCATAATTTTTTTTATAAAAAAATTGGAAATCGATTTCAAACACGCTATTTTCGATTCTCGATTGTTAATCTAAACGAGACCTAATGCCATTTTTCTTTAATCTTATTCAATCCAAAAAAACTATTATGAAATTTCATTTACAACTTCTATATGAACTTTTCAAAAAGAACCTTATTCGCTCTTTGAAAAGCCTCCACTCTATTTTTCTTATTGTCTTTTGTTTCTTTTCCATAATTCTTTTTGGGCAACAGAGGATTACGGGACAGGTCGCTACCGGTGATACTGCTATAGCCGGTGCTACTGTCCAGGTAAAAGGAACACAGACAGCCACACAAACTGACGAAAAAGGAAGATTCTCCATTAATGCTGCTTCAAATGCCACGATTATGATCAGCTCAGTTGGTTTTGGCAGTGAAGAAGTAAAAGTTGCCAGTCGTACTTTTATTAATATCCAGATGAAATCTATAGCTCAGCAAATGGGTGAAGTTGTAGTCATAGGCTATGGCACACAGCGGAAAGAAAATCTTACTGGTGCTATATCTACCGTATCAGGAAAAGAATTAAATCAGCGTGTGGTTACCGATCCGGCTTCCCTGCTTCAAGGTCAGCTTCCCGGCCTGCAAGTGATTCAAGGATCGGGCGAACCGGGTAATGAAAATGTTTTGTTGCAGGTGCGGGGTTTTGGAACATTTAGTGGGGCAGGAAACGCTCCATTGGTTATCATTGATGGTATTCCTGGCAGTCTTTCGGTTTTAGATCCTAACAATATTGAATCTGTAACGGTGCTAAAAGATGCGGCTTCGGCAGCTATCTATGGTTCTCGTGCTGCTAACGGCGTTATCTTGGTGACTACAAAGAAAGGACATTCTGGTAGAGTAAATCTTGAGTATGGGGTGAATGTAGGGATATATAAAGTTACAGCCCTTCCTACGTTAATAACTAATTCTGTGCAGTACATGCAGTTATACAATGAAGCTGCTAAAAATTCAGGCATTCCACAGGTTTATACACAATCTATGATTGATCAGTATCAAAATGCAACTGACAGACAAAAATTTCCAAATACGAATTGGTTGGATTATATGTTTCAAACTGCAGTTGTTACTAACCATACTTTAAATATTAGCGGTGGAAAGGAGAAGACCACTTTTAATGTCGGTTTAAATTATGTAGACCAGCCGGGTGTAATGAGAGGGTTTAGTTTTAATAAGTATAATGTTCAATTCAATCTGCAAACCCAAATTAACAAGGCCATACAATTTGGAACAAATGTTACTGTGAATTACGGTGTTAGAAACTCCGTGCCGCAAGGTAGTGAAGATCTCTTTTTATCTACACTTGCACAAGCTCCTACTTATGCACCTCAATTACCTGATGGCAGCGGCCGATATACGAATACTGCTTATTCAAATGAAGCACATAATAAAAATGCTGTTGCCATTGCACAATCAACTACTGCAAGAACTAACTTTTTACAAATGCAGGGCTCGGCTTTTGTACGTGTTGATTTTACAAACTATCTACATTGGGAGAGCCGTGGAGGCTTAAATTCAAACTATAGTAAATATAAAGATTTCAGGCCTTCTGTTTCGGTGTATGATTACCATACATATCAACAAGTTGGGTTTTTAGATGTAGGACCAGTTGGACTTACTATTACCGATAATAACTATTTCAATCCTGTATTTTATTCCACTCTGAATTTTAACAAAGAATTTGGCAATCATAATATTACTGCCCTCGGCGGATACCAGGAGGAATATTATAAGAGCGAAAACTTAAGTGGCAATCGGCCTTCATTTCTTAGTAATAACACACAGGAATTAAATGCAGGGGGTTCCGGTATTCAAACGAATACTGGAACTGCTTCAGAATGGGCAATCCGATCTTACTTTGGACGTTTTAACTATAGCTACAAAAACAAATATTTATTAGAAGCTGATATCCGGGGAGACGGGTCTTCAAGGTTTAGAGAAGGGCATAATTGGGGAACGTTTCCTTCCATCTCTGCCGGCTGGCATCTTTCAAAGGAAAAGTTTATACCAAAAATTTCTTTTTTGAATGATGTGAAGATCCGCGGCTCTTATGGCGTTCTCGGTAATCAAAATATTGGCAATTATCCTTATCAGGATATATTAAGTTTAACTGGTAATTACCCGTTTGATAATACTCTTACTACAGGTGTGAGACCAACGAGGTTGGTAAACCCGGATGTAACGTGGGAAAGTACCAAAGTGACCGATGTAGGTGCAGATTTAGTGTTACTAAAAAATAAACTTCGTTTTACTTTTGATTGGTTCAAAAAAGTCACTTCTGACATTTTACGTACTCAGCAAATTCCTGCTTCTGTTGGTTTGCTTGGACCCACTATAAACGGTGGTACAGTGCAAAATAATGGCTTTGAGTTTGCAATAGGTTATAAAAATCATATTGGACAAGTTCAATATGGAATTGACTGGAACCTGCAGACCTATAAAAATAAACTGCTTTCTTATGGCACTCGGGATATAGGCGGAACCACCCTGAATGAAGAAGGATATCCTTATGGTACTTTTTATCTTTACGAATGGATAGGAATATTTCAGAATCAAAATGAGATCGATAATTCTCCTAAACAGCCTAACAATCCAAAACCTGGCACTTTAAAATACAAGGATATAAGTGGGCCTAATGGAAAGGCTGATGGTGTAATAAATACTTATGACAGAACTTATTTTGATGGCGCTTTTCCTAAGCTCTCATCTGCTATCACTTTAAGCCTTTCAATGAAAAACTTTGACTTTTCAACCTTTATTTATGGTAATTACGGTAGAAATATATATGTAAACGGATGGGGCATTCAACCTTTTTACCAAGGATCTGCGCCAACAACTGATTGGTTAAACCGCTGGACACCAGATCATCCTACCAACACCATGCCTTTAATATATGTAACTCGATATGCCCCAGCAATTGAAGCACTGCCTTCCACCTACTTTTTGAAAGATGCGTCTTTCTTAAGAATAAAAAATATAAATATCGGATACACTTTCAATCAGCCATCCCTTTCTAAAGTTGGTATTCAATCTTTGCGGGTTTATTTTGCCGGAGACAACCTGCTCACATTCACGAAATATCCAGGTTTAGATCCTGAGAGGGCAGGAAGCGGAAGGTATGTACAGTATCCCCAGAATAAAATTTATTCTTTTGGCGTAAGGGCTAAATTTTAAAACATTAAAAGTTAAATTATGAAAAAGAAAATATTATACATAGGTACTGCTATATTGTTTTTAGCAGGCAACAGTGGTTGTAAAACGGATTTTCTGAACCTCAATCCGTTAGATCAAATATCCACGCCCACCTTCTGGAAAAATGAAACGGAAGTGCAAAGCGCTTTGGCAGGATGTTATAGTTGGTTAGTTGGAACTACTTTCGTTTATGGATCCAGTTCTTCAGGGTTTTGGGAAGGATTATCGGACAATGGCTATAACCAGTCTTCCCCCGAAGTGCTAATAGGTCGTGGCGAAATAACATCAACGACTGGAAGTGCAGTTTCTGATGTTTATACTGTTAACTACCAGGCGATTGCTAATTACAATAACTTTTTGGCCAATATTCAAAAAGCAGATTTCCTTGATGGAAAAAAGAAGGCCCAGTACATAGGTGAGGTGAAATTTTTGAGAGCTTATGCCTATTTTTATCTAGCCCAGACATATGGCGGTGTGATATTAAGCCTAAAACCTGAGATAATAACGGAAGCGAAACGACCCCAGAATACAAAAGAAGAAGTTCTTAATGCTGTAATGAATGATTTAGATTCTGCTATTGCTGGTTTACCCAATACCCAATATACCGGTCACGTCGTTAAAGGGTCTGCCTTAGCTTTAAAAACGAAGGTCCTTCTCACGGCTCAAAGATGGCAGGATGCCGCCCAAACGGCAAAAGAGATTATTGATAGCAAAGTGTTTAGTTTATCGCCTAACTATAAGGGCATGTTTGATGGAAATGCACAGGATAATAATCCTGAAATTATGTTTTCAGCCCGATATCTCAATCCCACCTTATTCTCTAATTTAGATCAACGTTATACTGCACCTGGTTCCGTAACTAATAACACGCCTAACCAAAATTTCGTAGATGAATTTGAAACTATTGAAGGAAAGCCAATAACTCAATCTGCACTCTATGATCCTCAAAAACCTTTCAATAATAGAGATCCAAGGCTCCTAATGAGCGTATTTTTACCATCTGAAATTCCTGCACCTTCAAATAGTAAGACCGGATTTATATGGAAAAAATATATAAAGCTATCCAATTTGCCTGCCGACTATAATACCCGTAGTGATCAAGATATTGTTATGCTTCGTTACGCAGACGTGTTATTAATGTATGCTGAAGCTGAGAATGAAACATCTGGACCTAATCAGACGGTCTATGATGCTGTTAATCTAGTTCGGGCAAGACCGGGAGTTAATATGCCTCTAGTTGCCGTAGGACTATCAAAAGACCAAATGCGAAAGGCTATTATGCATGAAAGACGGGTAGAATTTGGAATGGAAGGTTTGCGTTATTGGGATTTAAAAAGGTGGCATTTGTTAGATCAAGTTATTCCAACTATTGTTGATCCTGGAAGTGTGCGAAGAAAATTCGATTCTAAGAATTATTTGTGGCCCTTCCCTCAGTCGGAAATAGATCGCAATCCATATTTAACGCAGAACCCTGGATATTGATAAAAAGAACATTCGTGATCTTTTTAAAAAGATTCAAGGTTTTAAACGATTTGCTGTACTTGTTTTTTGCAGTATAAATGATTTTTCATCCCGAAATTAACAAGTGTTGGATGTGAACCGGTGGTTTAGCTTATATTAAAGGTAATTGAGCGGAAAAAACTTGTTTATCATTATCTGTCCGTGAAAAGTTAAGCTTTCATACTTATAACTTCATTTACGTTAAAATGAAAAGAATGCTAACAGCTCTTTTGGATCAAATTAAAGTTCTTCTTCGTCGATTAAATCTAATGTCAATTAGTTTTTTAATTCTCTTTCTAATTGAAGCAACTAATTCTAAGTTGTACGCACAAACAACAAAGCAAAAGTCTCAAACGGGTAATAAATTATGGTATAATCAACCCGCAGTCAACTGGAACGAAGCCCTCCCAATAGGCAATGGCTTTGTCGGAGCAATGGTTTTTGGGGGGGTCGAAAGAGAGCATTTACAATTAAATGAGAACACTTTATACAGCGGGGATCCTTCTACTGTATATAAAGGGGTTAATATCCGTCCGACCTACAAGGAAGTTGTTTCCCTACTTGAAAAAAATAAAAACGCAGAGGCCCAAGAGATAATTCGAAAAAATTGGCTCGGCAGGCTCCATGCTAATTACGAACCGCTTGGTGATTTGTATTTAGACTTTGCACGTGGCGGAAAGATTGTGGATTATAAACGGGAACTTGATATCTCTAACGCGGTACTACGCATCAGCTATACACAAGATGGGGTTCACTATACTCGGGAGATATTTGCAAGCAATCCAGCAGGGATAATAGCGATAAAAATAAAAGCGGATAGACGGGGAGCAATTAGTTTTACCGCGAATTTATCATCTGTACACCCTACGGCTAAGCAGGACATAGTAAATGAGAGTACAATAAAACTTTTTGGGCAAGCTCCTGGCTATGCGGAACGAAGGACCTTAAAAGAAATCGAAACCTTTGGAGATCAATACAAACATCCTGAAATATTTGACGCGTCGGGCAAAGCGAAGTTTGACAAACGTGTTTTATATGGAGGAGAGATTAGTGGATTGGGAATGTTTTTCGAAAGCCAACTTAAAGCGATGACAACCTCCGGGCAGGTAATTTCAGGCAGAGATGGTTTGCATGTAAAAGGCGCAAATGACGTATTGCTCCTTTTGGTGGCATCTACAAGCTTTAACGGTTTTGATAAAAGCCCGGTAAAAGAAGGAAGCAATCCTACAAAAAAGAACAGTCTAGCATTAGCTAAAGCATCAAAACAACTATTTTCCGAATTATATAAAGCCCACATAAAAGATTATCAAAATCTTTTTAATCGGGTATCTCTTGACTTAGGTGCATCCTCCGTTAAATCCAACATGCCTACCGATGAACGTGTAGCCCATTTTAGAAGTGAGCCGGATAATGAACTTGCAGCTTTATTATTTCAGTATGGGCGATACCTTTTAATCTCATGTTCCAGGTCAGGTGGTCAACCAGCAAACCTGCAAGGAATGTGGAACAGCGAAGTAATTCCGCCCTGGAATAGCGGATATACATTGAATATAAATGCAGAGATGAATTACTGGCCGGCAGAGAATACCAATCTTTCTGAATGTACAATCCCATTCTTTAAAATGATAAATGAAATTGCTATATCGGGTAAAGAAACTGCAAAAAAAATGTATGGGCAAAACAGAGGCTGGGTAGCCCATCATAATGTATCTATTTGGCGCGAGACTTTTCCGAACGATAATAACCCAGGTCCGGCATTTTGGTTGATGTCAGGTGGATGGTTAAGTAGTCATTTATGGGAACACTATCTATTTACAGGTGATAAACGGTTTCTGCAAAAAGAGGCTTATCCACTAATGAAAGGGGCTGCTGAATTTTACGCCGACTGGCTGATCAGTAATGACAAAGGGAAGTTGGTAACACCAGTAAGTGCCTCCCCAGAAAATAAGTTTATGCTGGACGATAAGCAAAGTGCTTTTATGAGCATGGGTAGCACGATGGATATGACCATAATTCGTGAGCTGTTTGACCGTACTATTGAAGCTTCAGAACTCCTTAATATAGATGTGGCTTTTCGTGATGAATTGGAAAATAAACTTGCACGGTTGTTACCATTCAAGATTGGAGCGAAGGGGCAATTACAGGAATGGCAAATAGATTATAAAGAAGCGGATCCGCAGCATCGCCATATTTCACATTTGTATGGTTTATATCCAGGTAATCAGATTACAGAAGAGGCAACGCCTGAACTGTTTAAGGCAGCAGAAAAATCGCTAAGTATTCGGGGCGACGAGGCTACAGGATGGTCCATGGGATGGAAGATAAATACCTGGGCAAGACTCCTGAATGGCGAACATGCATATAGATTAATTACAAACCTCATTAACTTGGTAAAAGATAGCAATACGCAATATACGGGGGGAGGTCTCTACGCAAATATGTTAGATGCTCATCCACCTTTTCAGATCGATGGAAATTTTGGTTATACAAGTGGAGTTGCAGAAATGCTGTTACAAAGCCATTCAGGAATGATACAGTTACTACCAGCTTTGCCTTCTGTTTGGTCAAAAGGTAAAGTTACTGGCCTAAAAGCAAGAGGAGGTTTTGAAATTGATATGGTTTGGAATAACAACAAGTTGATGAATGCAAAAATCATTTCGCAACTTAACGGTAATTGCAGGATAAGAACCACAGTACCAGTTAAAGTGAAAGGTGTAATCTTTAAAACAGCAAAGGGGCAGAACCCTAACCCGTTCAATGAATATCTATATCCTGGAAAACCACAAAATAATTCGTCAGCAGTAGAAA
>JBBJNR010000083.1:0-14184 GCA_037719315.1 Daejeonella sp. | reverse complement strand
TTTATTTTTCTGCACCCAAACAATCCAAAACCCGGGAGTCAAGGGTTGAAAACTGTATGCATAAAATTCTTAACGGAAAAGGATTAAATGATTAGTAATCGAATAAGAAAATAAATTAATCAAAATCAGCTGACTTAGTGAAGTTTAAAATCTCTTATTAAGTTCAGGATTTTGTTTTTTGAATTTAGCGTATGCCGTACCGTGACTGCGATTCACGTTGCCCTGTGGTTTAAAGCTTTTTAGAAGATTAATTGTCCTGATCAATGTGAGTTTGTAGCCGGGCAATTCCGGAGCCGTGATGGAAAGCATATCTGCTATTTCACTTCCAAGTAAGTACCGCATTAAACCCAGGATATCATTGGCGGGGGCTTTACTTTTATTGATAGCCAGAATGTGATCCGTCAGGGATTGTGTAAGCTCTTTTCCATGAACTGAGCTGCAGAACTGGCGCTGATTGATAGCCACATCCAACTGCTGTGCCGCGTTAGCATTTTGCGGTATCAGATCTTCGTCCAAGCCGCTCAAATGGCCAATTACTGCCCAAACATGCATAAAAGCCGTCTGGTCTTGCTGACTTACGTGAAAACCCAGCTGACGGAGACCGCGAATTACAATCAGTGAGAAAGACAAATTTGTACCCGCCATATCTTCCTGGTTAATGGGCAGGCCCCAGGCATTATCCCATTTTCCGCTTTGAAGCGTGTAGTAACGAACAGCCGCGTGCATTATACGTACTTTTAAAATTTCTCTGTAAGCGTTTCCCTTTACGCTGAAAGCATCGGGACCCATTACTTCCCATACAAATACAGCCGTATCATACAAGCGTTTTGTAGTTTGTTTCCTGATCAGCTCGGATAGATACAAAACCATAGCGCCATTGGCGGCAGTGTAACAATACGGTAAGGATAAAAGCCCAAGCAGGCTCATGATTATTTCAGAGTGTTTGGCAAAAAAAGCAGAACCGGATTTCATTAATTTGGGCTCAGCCCAGTAAGGTAATTCGCTAGCTTTGCTAATGAATTCGAAATCAGGATAATTATCTTTTAACAGGCCCAATAAATTTCCCTCAAACGTAGCACCTAGCCATTGTTGTAACTGAAGTTTTTTTTCGGGGTCTGCAAATACATCCTGTATAAATTTATCGGCAGATGGATCTCCCACCAATCTTTTACCAGTTAAAAACTCATCATTATAAATTTTATGTTTGATCATATTTAATCGTAGTCTTTGTGATAGCATCGGCGGCAAGCCTTCCGCTTTTCATTGCCGCATTAATTGAGCCATTCATCAAATGATCTCCGCAAACAAAACACTGTGCATTTAACCTCATGACTTTAGAATCCGGCTCGTTGAGCACATGGTCGTCATTTGGTAGCGCGTAATCGATATGATAAGTTTTACAGAAACTGGAAAAGTTCGTTCCATCACCATATTGGGAGTCCGCTGCGTATCTTAATGTTATGTATTCGATATAAGGACTTATTGCAAAAATAGTAAGGGTATACGTGTAGAAATATGGTTTGTATGTTTGTTTTGCCGGCGATCCGGCAAGCGCCAATGATACAAATCACCTGTTTTTTTGCATGATTTGTCAGGGTAATCAGAATAAGGGAGAGATGTATATTTGTTATGCGCAAATTGTCATTCTAAATAAAGTTTCATACCAAGTCTAAATTAACTAGCTTTCCATTCATTATAATAATAGCCGGGATGATTTTAACATTTTTTCCGGGTGCATTGACTGTAGCGGGTGGCCGCCTTCGAATGTTCACTGGTCCGGGGGGTGAATAATGAATAAATCCCGGTTAACCGGAATGCCGGTATAAACAGTTTTATCAAGATTGAATTTTATGCGAAAACTCTACTTTAGAATAATTTGTGCGGTCTTTCTGACGTTCACGGTTTTCTCTAGCCTGCAGGCAAATGCCTCGATGTCTTCTTCCTTATTCAGGTATGCCGATACAGTGAAGGGCGTCATCCGTGACAACTATGGACTACCGCTTAACGGCGCGCGGATAACTGTAAAAGAAACCGGGAACACCGTTACTTCGGGAACGGATGGAAGCTTCTTAGCCGATGCCGCAGATGGCGCCACACTTAGGATTGTTCATCCCCGGTTTTATGACTATGTACATATACAAAACGGCCGTACCTCGCCGGATATCCAGCTCAGCGAGCATTTTATTTATGCCGCGGCCGATACGCTGCAGATACTAAATGGATCCCAACCTGTTTCACGGGTGCTGCAATCAACGGCAACCGTATACACCAATCAGCTTACTACCTCTCCTTCACCCACATTCCTGATCGGTCTGCAAGGGCGGCTTGCTGGTGCAAATATCGTACAGTCGAGCGGCCTTCTGGGCCGGGATGGCTCAGGCATTTCCTTTTCATTGCGGGGCCAATCGCCGCTGTTGCTTATCGATGGAGTGCCAAGGGGCTTCTCATCACTGGATCCTGAAGAGGTCGAGTCTATTACCGTGCTGAAAGATGCTTTATCAACGGTACTGCTGGGCCAAAGGGCTTCGAACGGTGTGGTACTTGTGACGACAAAAAAGGGCAGGCCCGGGCCTCCAAGAATATCATTCACCGCACAGGGAGCTTCCCAATCGCTGCTTAAACTACCGGAAACACTTTCTTCATTAGATTATGCTAACCTGTACAATGAGGCACTGCAAAATGACGGACAGGCTCCTGTCTATACACCTGCTATGCTTGATGCCTACAAGAACGGCACAGACCCGGTCAATTATCCCAATGTAGACTGGTATAATACTATACTGAACAAGAATGCCCCTTCCAGCCGCTATAATCTGAACATGGAAGGCGGCGGAAATACAGCCCGGTATTTCGTTTCATTCGATTACCTGAACCAGGAGGGTTTTTTTAAGACCGCTGATTTTAACTCCTACAACACTAATGCCCAGAGCGACCGTTACCTGGTACGTTCCAATATCAATCTGAACCTGAGTAAAAACACTAATGTTGCTTTAAATCTTTTTGGAAGGGTACAGAATGGAAATCAGCCTGGAGTGGGTGCACAAAGCGTTTTTTCTACTTTACTAAGGACCCCCAACAATGCATATCCGATCATGAACCCCGACGGTTCGCTTGGAGGAAACCAGAGCTATACCAATAATATTTTCGGGCAATCTGTTCGCTCCGGGTACCAATCTGATTTTTCGCGGGACCTTGCCGCAGACCTGGAGTTGACGCAGAAACTGGACGGGCTGGCAACCGGCTTGTGGGCGAAGGGGAAAGTTTCCTTCAATACTTCAACCATACAAACAATAGACCGGGATAAAACCTATGCCGTGTACCGGTATGTTCCGGGGCCCCCGGAAAGCTATCAAAAATTCGGCACTGACGGGGAACAGTCAAACGGGTTTGCAGTTGGTACCTCCAGAAAGTACACCTATACTGAGCTCTCACTAGGTTATGACAAGGAGTTGGGAGATGATACGTTTAATGCCCTGCTCCTGGCAAACCAGCAGATTGAAAATTCAGGTAGCGAGCTTCCGGCGAATTACTCTACTCTTGGGGGAAGAATAAGTTATGCCATGAAAGGCAGGTATCTGGCAGAGGCAGCCATTAGTTACAGCGGATACAACCGGTATCTTCCCGGAAAAAGGGCGGGTTTTTTTCCGGCGGCAGGCCTGGGATGGATCCTTTCAGAAGAAGCGTTCTTAAAAGATAATGTCAACTGGGTTAACAGCCTGAAACTCCGTACCAGCTACGGGCGCACAGGCAATGCCGACATTGGTTACTATGTATACAACCAATATTTTGCGGATGCTACTGCATATACATTCGGGGCCACTCCCGGAAGCGCCGGTGGTGTTGAGGAACTTGTGCTGGCGAATCCGGCTGCAACCTGGGAAAAGGCAGATAAATTCAATATCGGTTTGGACGCTGCGCTTTTTAACAACCACTTTTCCTTAACCGCCGATTACTTCATTGATAAATATCACGACCTGATGCAGCAGCGCGGGCGTAATTCAACGATCATCGGCAATGATTATCCCCTGGAAAATATCGGTATTAACAAGTATAGGGGCGCTGAGATGATCCTGACTTACCAGAACAGCATCCGGGGGCTCAATTATTTCTTTTCCGGTAATCTATCATCCATGCAGTCTGAAATTATATATCAGGACGAAGTTTTCCGTCAGTACGACTGGATGAAGAGAACGGGCCGGCCGGTAGGGCTTGACTTCGGATACATCGCTGACGGCTTCTTCCAGTCGCAGACCGAAATCAATACCAGCGCTAAAGTGGAAGGTTACATACCTGTCCCGGGAGATATCCGGTACAAAGATCTGAACAGCGATAATATTATTAATCAATTTGACCAGGCGCCGATCGGATCGGAAAAACCGCTTATTTATTATGGCGCGACCGCCGGATTTAATTTCAAGGGCTTGGACCTGAGCCTGCTGTTCCAGGGTGTTGAGAATAGGACCCGCCTTGCGAACGGGGATTCTGAGATTGAGTTTCAGAGCAATGGCCGATATCAGGCGTATCGCCATCATCTTAACAGATGGACACCGGCAAACGCGGCAAATGCAGATTATCCCCGCTTGTCCGTAGGAGAAAATATAAATAACCAGGCTGTGTCTTCATTTTTTACACGCTCGTCAGATTATATGCGGCTGAAAAATGCGGAGATAGGTTATACATTTTCACACCGCCTGGCAAGCAAACTTCGGCTTTCGTCCGTGCGGGTATTTGCAAATGGGTTAAATCTGTTCACAACAGCAGAATTTGACAGGCTGGACCCTGAATATTTCGGGGCATCTGTACCTGTTCAGCGGGTGATCAACGCAGGTCTGAATATCAAATTATAATTATGATGAAAAAAGCTTCTTTACTTTTTGTTTGTCTAATGGGTTTACTGGCGCTTGCCGCCTGTAAGAAAAATTACGAGGATGAGCCCCTGGAGAGGATCACAGAAGATTATATCTGGGATGTACAGGATTCTGCCGGAATTTATGCCCGCAACTTCCTGCAAAATACCTATACATACCTTCCTACAGGTCCTTCGGGCCTTCCTGCAGGTTATGCAGGGTTCAACCGCATCGACAATTCAGTGCTTGATGCTGCCTCAGATGACGCCATTCCTTCGCTGACCGGGAGCGATATATCCCGCTTTACAAATGGCAGCATCAGCTCGGTATCCAACCCTGATGATGCCTGGGCTAAAAATTATAAGGGCATCCGTAAGGCCAACGAGTTGCTGGCCAATATTGATAAGGTTCCGATGCGCGACACCCAGCTCAAGGAATGGTGGAAGGCTGAAGCCCGTTTTTTACGGGCGATGTTCTATTATGAAATGGTGAAGCGCTATGCAGGTGTACCGCTTATCGGGGATAAAGTATTCTCCCTTGAAGATGATCTCCAACTGCCCAGAAATACCTTTACCGAATGTGTAGATTACATAGTTTCGGAGTGTGACAACATCAGGGACAAGGTACGTCCGGATCCCATCGACGACGGAAACCTTGGCCGTGCCACTCGCGGCGCAGTGCTGGCATTAAAAGCAAAAGTATTGTTGCTGGCAGCAAGCCCCCTGCATAATGCAACTTCTGATCCTGCATTGTGGAAGAAGGCTGCTGATGCATCTAAAGAGTTAGTTAACCTGAATGCATTTTCACTCGAAACCAGTTTCGCTACGGTATTCACGGCAAGAAAGAATAAGGAAGTGATCCTGGCTTACCAAAGGGGGCAAACGAATGATGTGGAGACCAACAATGCGCCTGTGGGATATACCACGCCAGTAAGCCGCGGATATACCAGCCCCACCCAGGAACTGGTGGATGCCTTTGGCATGAAAAACGGCTTGCCTATTACAGATCCGGCTTCAGGATATCTTGCGTCAGACCCGTATAAGGCGGCAACGAGGGACCCAAGATTTTATCTTACTGTGTTTACTAACGGTACGCAATGGCTGAGGCGGCCTGTGCAAACCTATGAGGGCGGGCTGGATAAACCGGGAGGTTCTGCCGTTCAAACCAAAACAGGATATTATATGCGCAAGTTTATGGCAGATATGAGTAATCAGACCTCCTATCCTACCCAGGCGCATAACTTCATCATTTTCCGCTATGCGGAGGTGTTGCTGAACCTTGCCGAAGCGTTGAATGAATACCAGGGCCCTACTGCCGAAGTTTACAAAGCAGTGGAAGATATCAGGAAGCGCGCCGGATTAGTGCCCTTCATATTAAAGACCGGATTGACCAAAGATCAGATGCGCGAGGCTATCCGCCTGGAGCGGAGAGTAGAAATGGCCTTTGAAGAACAGCGCTTCTGGGATCTTCGACGATGGAAGATCGCTGAAACGGTTCTCAATAAGCCGCTTAATGGGATGAAGATCATCCGTAATGCTAACGGCAGCTTCACTTATCAGCAGATCCAGGTTAGCACGCCGGTGTTTACCGCAAAAATGTACCTGTACCCTATACCGTATAGTGAGATAGTAAAAAATTCCAAGCTGAAACAGAACGATGGATGGAATTGATGATCTGCAATAGGAAAAAAAATATGTTTAAAACAAATAACATGAAAAAATATTTACTTCTGACCGTCTTTTTTTACTGCTCCTGCCTGGAGCTCCAGGCACAAACACGCAGTATAAAAGGTATTGTAAGGGATGCCGACGGGCCTCTGCCGGCTGCTTCTGTTAGTGAAAAAGGCCAGGCTGGAAATGGCATCTCCACCGACGGCAACGGCGCCTTTCAACTAACCTTACGCGGAAACACCAACATCATCATCGTAAACTTTGTCGGATATTTAAGCAAGGAGGTTAATGTTGCAGGGCAGACAAACATCTCTGTCAGCCTGGCGCCTGATGCGAAAGGCCTGGAGGAGGTTGTAGTTGTTGGCTTCGGAACGCAAAAAAAACTCACCAATACCGGAGCGGTTAGTTCCATTTCAGGACAAAGCATACGCGGAGTGCCTACTCCTAATGTACAAAACACGCTGGCCGGCAGGCTGCCGGGATTCTTTTCTCAGCAGCGCTCGGGGCGGCCGGGGCAGGATGGTGCAGAGTTTTTTATACGCGGAGCCAGCTCGCTGAACAGCACAGGCAATCAGCCGCTGATCATAGTGGATGATATTGAATATACTTACGGACAGGTTTCACAAATGGATGCTAATGAGATTGAAAGTATATCTATATTAAAAGATGCGTCCACCACTGCAGTCTATGGTATAAGAGGAGCTAATGGGGTATTGGTCATCAAAACAAAAAGAGGTCAGGCCGGTACGCCAAAGGTTTCTTTCACAACTGAAACAGGAATGCAGCAGATGATCCAAAGGCCCGAATTCCTGGATTCTTACCAGACAGCGATGTTGCGCAATGAGGCCCTGCGAAACGACGGGTTGCCTGAGCAGTTCACAGCCCAGGACCTGGAGCTTTTCAGAAACGGGCAAGATCCCTATGGCCATGCTAATATAAACTGGGTCGACGTCCTGTTAAAAGAATCCAGCCTCCAAACCAGAAACAGTCTGGATATAAGGGGCGGTACGGAAACTGTGAAATATTTTGTTTCTTTAGGACATGTGTGGCAGAATGGCTTTCTGAAAGATTTTACCACCAGCAGAAGCGAGTTTAATAATAATTATTATTACCAGCGTTATAATTTCAGGTCAAACCTGGATGTAAAGGCCTCCAAGACCCTCGACTTCCGTCTGGATGTTACGGGCAGGTTTGGCGAAACGAACGGCCCTTACGTAACAAACCCTATCAACTCTCAGAGCAATATTTTTGAGGAGATGTATAGTTTCCAGATCCTGCCCCCTTATGCTTATCCGCTGATAAACCCTGACGGATCATATCCTTACAGCCCGTCGTACACCCAGGAAGGAAATAATGGCAGAAGCAGATATGGCAAGAGCAGTGTTATCGGAAGGCTCGGACAACTCGGATATAACCGTAATTATACTAACGACCTGAATATTGTGGTCGGAGGTAACCAGAAGCTGGATATGCTTACCCCCGGGCTTTCGTTTAAAACCACCCTCGCTTATGCCAGTGCGTTATCAAATAACCGTAACCTCCGGCGCAGCGGGGGGGAAGTTCCATCTTACTATTACAACCCCCAAACAGCTACTTATAAGCAAAATCCTGATTATCAAAACTTCAGGCTTGAAAGAATGAACGTTCAGTATACAATTGCCGATCCAACCACCCGTACAACGAATATCCAGGGTATGCTGAATTACGACCGGACTTTTAACAAGAGGCACCACTTCTATGGCCTTGCCTTGTATAATACTACCAGCAATATTGACCGCGCATCGACTCCCGCAAATATTCCGACAAATTTCCAGGGAGCCACTTTCAGGGCCGGGTATGATTTTAAAAGCAAGTACCTGATAGAGCTGGTTGCGTCACGGAACGGCTCAGACCGGTTCGTCGGTGCCCAGCGTTTCGGGTGGTTCCCCGCAGCTTCTGCAGGATGGAATATCGGGGAGGAAAATTTCTTCAAAAAAGCCCTGCCCTTTATTGACCTGTTCAAGATCCGCGGATCATACGGCCTGGTCGGTTCTGACGTCGTGGGAGGAGGCCAGTACCTTTACGAACAGATATGGACCAGATCCCCCACAACCGGAACTACATACCAGTATTCGTTTGGTGAGACGCATAATAACTACCTGGGTATCCGTGAAGGCACGCTCGGGAATACGAACGTGACCTGGGAAAAAGAGAAAAAGATCAATATTGGAACAGATATTAATATGTTTGACGGAAAGCTGGCCCTTACGGTCGACTACTTCAATAATTTCCGGTATGACCAGCTGATCCAGAGAAAATCCCTTTCAAATGTGATCGGTATCGGCCTTCCGCGTGAAAATCTTGGAGAAGTTAGAAATAAAGGATGGGACGGGCAACTGAGTTACCGGAACACCCTCAAAAAACTGAGCTACTCAGTTACCGGAAATTTCTCATTTGCGCAGAACGAGGTTATCAACGCTGATGAGGCCAGGCCGGCTTATCCATGGCTGTCCACTACCGGCAAACCCATCGGACAGGCTACAGGGTTTACCTGGATTGGCTTTTATGCAGATGCCAATGATGTACAGAACAGCGCCGTGCCGGCATCAGGTGCGGTTCCGGGAGACCTGAAATACAAAGACCTTAACGGTGACAAGCTCATTAATGAATTTGATCAGGGGGTTATAGGTAAACCTAACCTGCCCACTACTACAGCGGGTTTAGGCTTTACGCTAGGCTACAAGGGCTTCGACCTAAGTACCCTGTTCCAGGGATCTGCTGGCTATAGTTTCAGGATAATCGCAGAAGGGATTGAGCCTTTCGTGTCTAATCTTCAGCCGGTTCATCTTGGCAGATGGACGCCGGAAACCGCTTCCACGGCTACTTTTCACCGCTTAACAACTTCAGCCTCGAGCATCAACTCCTCGAGGTCGTTCGCATCTGATTTCTGGCTGGTCGATGCATCTTATATTCGCCTGAAATCGGTCGACCTGGGATACCGGTTACCTGTAAGACTGGTGGAAAGATTAAAAATGAGCAATCTGCGGATCTATGTCAGCGGGTATAACCTCCTCACATTTAATAATTATGATAAGTATCAGCAGGATGCCGAAGTGGCCTCTGCAAGCCTTGGCGGAGCATATCCCAACTCCCGGATATTCAATTTTGGATTACAGGCCGGGTTTTAACTTTACAGGTATAAATTAAAAGCATATGAAGTCATTAATTTTTGTTTTTCTGGCAGTTATAATCGGTGCCTCTTCTTGTAAAAAGGATACCGGTTTCCTGGATAAAACTGAGACAAGCGATCTGAACGAAGAATCGGTGTTTGCAGACAGCGCCCGGACAATGGATGCCCTGGTGGCGATCTATTCGGATCTTGGGACCTTTGCGGCGCATAACCGCTTTAGCAATCATGGTTTAGCCGCCTGTTCAGACGAGGCCGAGGGAGGAACTCTGAGCGCGGCACAGGAATTCATTAAATGGTCTTCGGGGGGCATTAGCCCGGTTAATACAAAAGACGATGTATGGACGCCCTGTTATGCCAATATCCGGCGGGTAAATGTCTTTCTGAGGAATGTGCCTAAATCTCCGCTGTCTGCAGGGTTGAAGTCCCGCGTAACCGGTGAAGCAAGGTTTCTGAGGGCATGGTATTATTTTCAGATGGTAAAACATTTCGGCGGAGTGATCCTGGTTGGGGACGAGGTGTACGGAACTGGTGATCCTATTCCCGGCAAGCGGAATACCTATGAAGAATGTGTAAATTATATTACGGTTGAGTGTGATGCGGCAGCCGCGGTCTTACCAAATGAACAGGTTTCGCAGGACTACGGGCGGATCACCAAAGGTGCAAGCCTTGCCCTGAAAGCAAGGATATTGCTGTATGCGGCAAGCCCGCTGTTCAACGGAGGAGGAATTGGCACAGATGCAAATCTGAAAGCGATCACCGGGTATCCGGCTGCAAGTAACGACCGATGGCTCAAAGCTGCGGATGCCGCCCTGGCAGTGATAAATTTAGGCCTGTACCAGCTTCATGAAAATAATACTACCGCACCCGGCTATGGCTTTTACCAGGTGTTCACCTTACGCAAGAATTCAGAGTACATCCTGGCCAGGATGCAGGCACCCAATAAAGACCTGGAAGCATTTTTTGATCCGAATACAAGGGGAGGAAATGCCAATTCCTTTCCTTACCAGGAACTCGTTGATGCTTTCGAAACAAAAGATGGAAAACTGATCACTGACCCGGGATCAGGCTACAATGCCGCAAATCCTTATGCCAACCGGGATCCGAGGCTCGCCTACACTGTTCTGTTTAACGGCGGCCTGCGACTCGACAGGAATACCAGCAAACCCGCCCCGGTTCTCACTTACACCGGCGCTCCCGACGGAGGTTCCAGAACAGGATACTATATCCTGAAAATGCTGGATGCCGCATCGATCAATGTTACAGGATTCCCCAGCACCCAGCGTTCATTTCCGCTGATACGCTACTCTGAGATACTGCTTAACCGGGCGGAAGCCCTGAACGAGTACCAGGGCCCCTCAGCGATGGTATACAGCCTTGTGGAACAGGTTAGAAAGCGGGCGGGACTGGTACCTTTTCAATTGCCTGCCGGGCTTACACAGGAACAGCTGCGTCAGCGCATAAGGAACGAGAGGCGCGTGGAACTTGCATATGAGGAGCATCGCTTCTGGGATGTACGCCGCTGGAAAATTGCAGATCAGACCGATAACAGAATGCTGAATGGAATGAAGGTTACCAGGCTGGCCAACGGAACGTATACGTACGAGGTAGTGCCGGTAAGGCAACACGTATTCAGGCCTGCTATGTACCTGTTCCCTATCCCGCAAACGGAAATCGCTAAATCAGCAGAAGGGTCCTTGTTGCAGAATCCGCAATGGTAATAGAATTTCCCGGTTCGGGTTGGGGCTTGTCAATTTTTCGTACTCCCAACAGGATTATTGTCAAATGAGTTTATAACAGATTTGAGGCACATTGCTGCTCTGAACACTTAAAACGTAATTTCTAAAAACCAAAACAGGATTATTGTCAAATCAGATTTATGCAGGAACTTATTTGAATCCAGCTGATACATTTAACAGTAATCCGTATGTTTCGTTTGCTATTTTTGATAAATAGTCCCGATTCATCGTCTATAATGGATCATAAGATCCAGCTAATATCATTATATAACATGCTGATTGTTCGCATGATAAGAATTCTTTAATTTAAAATGAATAGAATTTTTCACTAAAAATTCATCATTACTATTCTAAATCCCAAGGTATTCTTATGCAGTTAATACTCCATGTTGTAACAGCAAGATGCATAGCTGCGCTAAATGTTCCAAATCTTGTGGCAAACCAAATTATCTGGATACATGCAGTAAAGCGTGTAGGAAATCAGGAGAATGTGATAAGACCTGTAAATAGTATTAAAGCCGGGGAACCCCGGCTTTAATTTTTGCCCTTATTTTCTGATGGCTATTTTTTCCAGGGACGAATGGAAGTAAAAGGAAGCTTTAACAGAAAGCCAATGGTTAGTTCTTCGTGGTTATCATAGGATGGCACACCTATAACCACCTGTTGTTGCTGCCTATTTAAATCAATGGTTTTATGCAGCCTGTCCCAAAAAGAAAAAATGACTGAATAGTTAGAATCGGTTTCGCTTCTTATAACAGAATGATGGATACCGTGCATGCGGGGTGTTACAATTATTTTATTCAAAATCTTTTCAAAAGAAAATGGCAACTTCCAGTTGCTGTGATGAAATTGCGTAGCTGCTTCAAAAATTATTTCATAAACCAACACTGTTATCGGCGAAGCGCCGCTTAAAAAAGTAATGGCTCCCCGGAAGAAAACAGAGCTGATCATCTCTCCAAAATGGAACCGAAAAGCAGTGGTTACATCAAGATCATGGTCGGTATGATGCACCAAATGAAACCGCCATAACACGGGCAGCTTATGATTTAAAATGTGCCATACATAATTACCATAATCCAAAATTAAAAATGCAATGATGCCTTCCAGCCATACAGATACCTGATACAAATAATTGACTCCAAAATGAACAGACTGATTTTTATAGGCCAGCCAGACCATTGCGGGAATAAATAAAATGCGAAGTAATGCAAAGGCAGGAATGGAAACGATGAAATTAATGAACATTCTTCTCCATCTGTTCTGCACTCTCTTTCGCAAGCTGTATCTGCTCTCCAAAAAAACGAGCACAATAAATATGCCTGTTAAAACGAGCATGCCCCAACTGTCAAAAATGGTTCTAATCATCGTCTCTTAGTTTTTCTCCTTCCCCTTTTTTAGTATGCCATGTGGCATCCTTATTCAAATCTAATTCCTGTTGAACTTGCGGAGAGGAACCTTTAGGCGGCTTGCCTATCATCATTTTAAAATATCTTATTCCATCCTGCACATTTGCCCAGATATGTTTCGGCGGCACATAACCAAAGGCTCTGTATTTATTGGGTGGCACTTTTCCCTTTTCCTGCATAAAATCTTTAAAATCATGCACCCAAGTCGCAAAAGCAGACATGAACTCCTTTTCTCTTATCATGTCTTCTGCTTGATTATCGCTGTATTTTCGGTCTTTGCCAGTTGTGCAATGCTTCCAAAGATGGTCCGGAACTTCCACACCACCATATCGGCATTGCCAAACTAAAGGCGCATAAGCATCCCGTTCGTTTTCAAACGGCTCCATTATAGGGTCAAAATAATTTTTGTGTTGCAGGATTTTCGGTCTTCCAGTCTTATCCATTTCATCCCCGCCCTCATCCCCATAACAAAAAAATGCTGCCGTTCTTCCTTCAAGATGATTCAAACTCATTTGTTTCCATTGTTCAGTATGTTCCAATGCCATCGCCTTTTCAGGATTTTTGTGATCAATGGTTTTTTCATCAGGGTTTCCCCCGTTCATACAAACCAACCTGTCAAACATCAGCTTCAGGTTGCTGGATGGAGCATACCAGTTAATGGGGCCAATAATTGCCCAGGCATCAGCCATATCCAGCCTGGCATAAAGGTCTAAATTCCACATCAGATCGGGTTCTTTACTGCTGCCCTTTTCATAACAGTTACAGGGATAAACACATAAAGCCATCGAAGTGGAAACACAGGCATTGCAGCTTTGAATACGTTCTCTCGCATATACATTGCCCAGGTCTTCATAATCTATTTCCCAATCCTGTGGCAACATTTCTGCCATCTTCAGCATAAGCGTTCTTGACTTACTGTCCACACCCGGACAATTATATTGTCTTCGACCAGAACCAGAAATGATCAATATCCTGAAAGGTCTTTGCTCTGGTGGGAGTTTTGCATTTTCATCAATTGGGTTCATAAAATTTTTAGTCTGATTGTCTTAGTTTCTTTCCTTCGCCCCATTTTGGATGCCATGTAGCATCATCATTTAAATCCATTTTTTCCTGTATCCATGGAGAAGATCCTTTTTCAGGTTTCCCGATCATCATTTTAAAATATCTAATACCATCTTTTATATTGGCTTTAAAATGTGATGGGGGTTCATACCCATAAGCCCTGAATTTTCCGGGTTGAATTTTCCCCTTCTGAAAAACAAAATCTTTGAAGGCATTTACCCAATCATCAAAATGCTGTAATACTTCAGTGTTGTTGCTTAAATGCTCTGCCTGGTTTTCACTATACTTTTTATC
>JBBJNR010000009.1:0-60811 GCA_037719315.1 Daejeonella sp. | reverse complement strand
TAAAATAGTTCGCTGAAAAAATATTTCGGCAACGCTTTTCACCGAACCCTTACGTTCCTGGGGCTATAATATTGGCGATAATTGCTGTTGGTAACCAACCAGGCATTTTTAAATCAGAAAACTCTGTCGAATTCCTTTTCGAATCAGATAGATCAGACCACGGAAAACCGCCAAATACATATTGTCGGATTTTTTTTGATCTTTCCGGGTCGTGCTTTCTTTGTACACCAACTAATAAATTCCTGTTCTCATCAGCTTTTCTTGGATATACCTTTGAAAGCTTTTTTAACATATTTGCATTAATGCTAAAGACGTAGAAATGAGGTTGTGGCTTTTTTCTCATTGGGCCAAATGGAACAGAGTTCCACTCATTAAGCCATTGTTTTACTTTTATCGCCGTTAATATATTTTCAGCCGCCATTTTTATTATTTTTTACTTAACCAATCATAAATCTCCTCAATGAAAGATAGTTCCTCACTAGTTACATAATAAGTGTGATCATTTTCATTCCGAATGCGATTAATCTCTACAAGCCATTTCGTTTTCGCCTCTTTTCCACCGGGAATTTTTATTTCATTTGGACGTGTATAATCAGTTTCAAATAATTTCTGCCAGCTTTTTAGTATTATTTCTCTGTAATCAATTAAATGCAGCTGATCCCAAGGCTCTTTTTCTTCGTCCTCATCCTCTATTTCTCGATTTTTCTTTGCTGCTAATAACGTTGCATCAGAATAGATTTTTTCTGGCACTCCCTTTTTAAACCAACTCTTTCCGAATTCTACCTCAAGTTTTTCCTTTATTTTTTCTTTTAGAAAGACACTTTCGATTTCCCTAATAAGCCTAAAAGCCATCTCATTATTCTCTTTTTCTTCCTTCTTAAGATAATCATCCAATCCCTCGAAATGAATTTCAGGATGATCCAACCTTGTTGCTATTTGAAGAGTTCGCCAGTATTTAGCATCACCAGGGGTGCCGTAGGCAGTTTTGAGTTCGATGACTTTGCTCTCCGGCAAATCTCTATAAAAATGGATAACCGAATCCAAATAAGTTTTGACCTCTTCAAAAATGGCTTTTGATGAGGCGGTGGCTTTAATTGTTTCTGTTGTAAGTAAATGATTAACAAGGTCATTAAGCAATAAGGTGATACCGTAAAATCCTTTGTTAATAACTATGATATTGCCTTCCTGCTCCCAAATATCTTCTAAGCTGTCCTTCAAATATCCAAAGCTTCTAAAGAGAAAATCTGATAAGTCTTGGTAAGCTGTATCTAAATCCCCTGTATAGAAGGTTCCTAATTTTTCAATATTAAGTTTTTTCACCTTACCAAGGAAGTCTGATCGATTTAATGCCAGATTAATATGTTCGGTCGTAATTATCCTTTTATCCTCGCCAATTGAAATTTTTCCGAAAAACGGAGACCGGCGATTTTCTCCAAGATTTATTGCGATTTTGGATCTTAATGCCTTTAATTTTTCAATATAGTTATCGGATTCCCATAACAGATCAGCATCTAACGTATTTCTCAAGTCTTTGGAAACCGCCTTCTGATTTTCATTAATCTGCATAAACAGTTTAACTTGCTCAGAGCGTTCAAGGTTAATTAATGCAACAACTGGGATTGTATTGCTAGACTTATATTGAGAGTTCGCATATCCGTATAATCGATGCTGCCCATCGATAATGAATGCGGATCTGTATTTTTTTGGTAAATGTAAAATGCCAATTCTAGAAATTGCGTCTGAAACTTGATTATTGCTATAATCGAAAACGAGCTTTCGGTTTTTCTCAGATACAATATTTATAATAATCGAATTAGGAAAATATCCTTTATCGTCATCAATAAACGAGTGTATCTCTTTAAGGCGTGCCTTCTTAATCAATCGCTGATAGGTTGGCATCATATTCTCATTCGCCTTATTTCTGTGGAGGACAAAACCTATTTTTAATAGTTTTTCTGGCTCGATTGAAAATGAATAATAGGTGTGTCCACCCATTTTGCCTTCAATTGCGGGTATCTTATTTTCCAAATCAGGAATTTCTTGGCCCGCAAATAAACTACCAAGTAGTTGGTATCGTGCAGCAATACCAATCTGCGAATGTAATAAGTAGTAGTAATCAATTACTTCTTCAGAGAAGTGAATGCCATCAATGCTATTTAGTCTTGTGAGGTCATTATCAGAAATCCCCAGCCTACTTGTGGCAAGAATATATTTAAATTTAGGTTTAGAAGCTGGGAATAGTGAAGAGATAGTATTTATGATCCCAGCTTTTTTGCTTTTTAAGGCTTCAAGACATTCTTTGAAATCTCCTAATTTATCTTTCGCCGCTGATTTACACTCTATAATTAAAACCGTCTCATCATCCCTAGCAAATACATCAACTTGATTGGTAAGATTGAAATCCTTTTTATCATAGGGAATGTGGAAATGGCGATCTCTATTAAGAAATTTAAATCCTAGAAGAGCAAACAATGACCATACCTTGTCTTCGAATGCAATATCTTGAGGCTTTGGTTTTGACAGCTTGGTTGTAGTTTTTAATTCGGCTTTGAAGTGCCACCCGGACGCAAGCTTTTCAGCAAGGGCTGCACTTCCATTCGCAAAACTTTCATTATAAGTGTCCAACCGCCGAATTCTTAACTCTTTGGCAACTTCGCTACCTGATATGAGCTTCCCAATGAGCCTAACTTTTAACTCTTCGGTCATAACTGGACATTGGTAAAGATAAATTCGCTTGTTTGCCCTCGCTTAGACTGTAACCCTCCAATGAGACTAGCTCTACTAAATGTAAATTTCCTATCTCCCTTTTCAAAGATCTCTTCAATAGTTTTGTGAGCTGCATTGGTCAATATATAATAAGCTCCAATTTCCTTTAAGTCATCTATTAATTTCCCTAATCTTATTTGGTCATCTAAAGAAAATATCTTCTCATTATATTTTATAAAGCCATTATTGTTATGCGAAACTGTATAGGGAGGGTCTAAAAAAACCAGATCTCCCGGTCTCACATTATCTAAAATACTGTAAAAGTCCCGTTGCTGTATGGTTGTATTTTCTAATGCTTTTTGAATAGATAATAGATTCTGCTCATCGAGAAAGCCCTTTGATCTAAAACCATAAGGTACGTTATATTTTCCTTTTAAATTAACTCTATAGATACCATTATAGGAAGTTTGATTCAAGTAAATAAACCGCGCGGCTCTATGAGAAGGTTTCTTCAGTATTGAAGATCGAATTTCATAATAAGCTTCCTCGGTGTTTTTAAACGTCTTAAGTTTTTTAATAACATCTGGTGCATGGTCTTTTAATTCCTTGTAGGTTTCAATCAAATCACCATTCAAGTCAGATAAAAAGGAATGACCGGAAGGCTTTAAAAAAAAATATGTGGCTGCGCCGCCGAGAAAAGCCTCGTGATAGTTATTGAACTTAGATTGTTTTATGTTCCCTAAATGTTTTAACAGCCAGGTTTTACCTCCCGCCCATCGTAAGAATGGTTTCAAAATTGCAGTTTTATTTGGGGTAGGAGCTTGCATTAATTTCTATCTAAACTTTAATTGCCTAGTGTAAAAATATACAAGATTTTGGCTTTTACTACAAAATGCGGATAAATCACTCGATTTATCAAATAGAATATCTATAATCCGTCATCCTTCGGATATCTTCATCATAACTGATTTCAAAACACTACATACTTTTGTCTAGCCTACATTGGTAGCCAGCAAGAGTATTTCTGTAATCCAAGAATGATCTTACCGGCCTCCGAACTCGCCTACCCTTAATTGTGTTTTATCTTCCTTACAAGTTCAATCCATTATTCCTCTTCCGCTTCTTCCGTTTCCTAAAAGGAAGATGCGCAGAATTACCCTGTTCCGTTTTCAGCATCGACTGTAGAAGATAATTCGTCTGAGGCTTCTCCTTTAACCAGCTTTGTTTTTCGAATTGTGTGTTTGTTTGCCTACTCCCTGGCTTCTGCCTCGCAGATCTTTCATGCCGTGTTTCTTCATGAAGGCTAATCCTGTCCTTTAATTGACCGTTCTTCTGCATATTTGCATAACGAAAAGTCTCAGTCAACTGCCTGTCAAAATTGAATTGTTGGTCAAAAATCCGCTCACCGGACGTTTTGAATGCCGAACGGTCGAATTGCCCCACCTTTTTCGAGTGTTCAGCATTTTTACCTCGTGAATTATTCATTGGGCTGAGCTTGATCTTGTTGGCAATGTCTTTCCGGCTGACGATCACCTGGATATGCATTTGCTCGCCCTCCTTGAGTTGTCCCCGTTTGCTGATCCCTTGCTTTACTTCAGGATCCTTATGACTGTAATACCGGTGGTTTTCGAGCTTGCCGAACCAGAGCAGATCTTTACTGCTTTCAATACCGTAACGTTTGAAATTCCGGGCATATTCATCCATTACACTCACTGCGTACTGTTTCAGCTTTTCTTTTGCACCTTCTTCGCCGTACTGTTCTTTCAGAAACCTGATTTCCTTTTGGCTGGGACTGATGTTAAGCAGAAAAAACTTGGCTTCATCCTTACAGAGCCTGGCAACATTGGTATCCATGCTGCTGCGTACTTCATACGCATGCACATCTTGTCGTGATTGATTAAACCAGTATGTCGGCTCCGCAAGCTTATCCATGCGGTTCTCCTTTTCCAGGTAATGAACCAGAGCGCCGCTGCTGCCTTTGTTGTTCCCGGTCTCGTTATCAGTGATGTTGAGATACATGGTAACTGATCTATAGGTTACTAATCTGCTGCCGGGTTGTCTGAATGAGTTCTTCCTTTTCTTTACCGGATGTGAATGCATTGAAAGCTTCACGGGAACGGATGTACTGTTCAAGGATGTATTGGAACTTTGTCTTTAGCTTTTCCCTTGTTTCCAGTTTATCCAGGATCGCTTTCATCAGCCTGTCGGTATCTGCAAATTTCTGAACCTGTGCCAGCTGGTTTTTAACCAGGCTCTGGTTGTGTTCCAGAACAGTAGTGTTGAAGCATTCCAGCAACCTTTTCTGTGTTTGGATCATTCTTTCTACATCATGCTTAACCGGGATCAGGAGATCTTTCTCTTGGGTTTTAATAAATCCGGTCAGGTTCTGGTGATTCCTGAGGAGCGTGTTCTTTAGAGCTTCATCATTGACGTCTGCCGGATCTTTTTTGGTGCGGTAGAAGTAATTAACCATCTGCATAAAGAACTGGAGCTTGCTTCTGCCGAGTTTTCGCGCCATAGTTTCCAGGTGCTGGTCTGTATTGACCGGAAAGCGTATGGTTTTTATATTAAGATCTGCCATAACCATTATTTAAATTCGTGTACCGGGCGGTATACTATTTCAGGGCATTCAGGTATGTTTTAAGCGTCAATGTATACCCGGAGTATACTACAATGGCCCTTTGCGGAGCATTGGGCAAGCAAAGTCGGGCTCTGCCCGACTTCCGCTTGCTCCATCCCAAAAAAAGGGGATGGACAGCATGACGACCAGGTACACTGCTAATAAAGCTGTTTATACTATTTGCCATTTCCTTCCAGCACCTGCATGATATCCTCGTATTTATAGTAGAGCATTCCGCCGATCTTGGTATAGCGGAGTGTACCATTTTGCCGGAGTGCATGCAAGGTATTGGGAGAGATACTCAGCAACTTCCGTACTTCATAGCTTTTCAGCCATTGCTTTGCTTCCTGTATAGGCCGTCTTAAAATTTGCCTGATGTCCAGTAACAACTGTTCCCTGAACTCTTGCAGGTCTTCCTTAGTGATGATTTCTACTGACATATCGTTTTATTTTACGTTTCAAAAATTGCTTTAATCAATAGCCATTCTATACAAGTACATATCCACTTGTATGATATTTAGTCAAAGGTCAGATACACCTTAAAAAAAACACGCAACCTCCACCGGAGTTGCGTGTTTTTTTTCTTCAATAATGGCAAAGGAGCACTTTAAGGCAGATTATATTTAACACCCTGAACGGAAGGTGTTATAGATTTTTAGGTCATTCGTTGATCAGACCGGAATATCAGGCGATCGTTGAGCCAGTCTACGACTTTTTAATAAAGCCATATCTTCACCGATCTTCTTTTCCAGCACCCTGGCATAAATTTGTGTGGTCGAGATCTTGGTGTGACCAAGCATCTTACTCACCGTTTCAATAGGCACCCCATTAGCAAGCGTTATCGAAGTGGCAAACGTATGCCTTGCCAAGTGGAAAGTCAGGTGCTTTTGTATATCACACAGATCTGCAATTTCCTTAAGGTAGCTGTTCAGCTTCTGGTTAGATATATTCGGAAAAACCGTTCCGTTGGCAATCGCCCGGGCATCGGTTCTGTACCGTTCCATAATTTCCAGGGCTTCGGGCAGTAGGGGAGTATTAACAGGTGTATTTGTCTTTTGCCTGCTCGTTCTTATCCATTGCTCACCATCTATTCCGGCTTGTATATGAGTGTGTTTTAGATTCATAACATCCGAATAAGCAAGACCTGTGTAGCAGCAAAAAACGAATACATCCCGTGTCCAGTGCAGCCGATGAATGGAGAAGGACTTCTTTTCAATGCGGCTGAGTTCCTCGACTGTAAGAAAATGTTTATCCACCCGATGGAATTTAAGCTGGTATTGGTTAAAGGGCTCTTTTTCCATCCATTCCATTCTAACGGCAAGTCCTGCCATTTTTCGCATCCGCTCCAAGTGCTTCATTACGCCGTTATTGGATAGACCTTTATGATGGTCAACCGGCTGGTGGTTTCTCAGGAACCGTTCAAAATCTATAATAAACTGGTAGTTCAGCTCAGAGAGATGCAAATCGGATATACGCTTGTTTTCTTTTAGGAATTTGATGATATACTTCTGGGTAGTAAAATAATTTTTAAGGGTGCCAACGCACAGGGTCTCTTTGAAATGGGTGTTATGATATTCAACCAGGTTCAGGAGGGTATGCTCCTGAGCGCCTTCGCCTAGGTAGAGAATTTTAACCCCTCAGCCGTTACTGCTTTCTTTTGCCTGTCCAGCTCATGATAACATTCGGCGATCTGGGAGCGTACCAGTTCCAGGTGATTGTTTAACTTCTTAAGCTCATCACTTTTGGCCCGAGCCTGCCCTTTGCCTTCATCCCAGCTATTAGGGTCAACTTTCTTTTTAAGTGCAATCTCGCACCGGCATTTGTTCACGGTAATACGTACGTAAACTTCAGCCAGGTCACTTTTCTGCTGTTTGCGCATCCTGATCACAAACTGGATTCCAAAGGTGTTGTTACTTCTCATATCGATACATTTTGAGCCTGTTTAATATGATTTGAAATTGCTCACCAGATTGCTCACAATTTTTGTGTAAAAACCTGGGTCAAAACCCCTCAAATCATACCAAATTATATAAGTTAATTATTTGAAATACAATAACTTATACCCGTTCTGGTGAGCAAATTTAAAAAATCAAATCTGCTCACCGTATTGTTCACAAAACACTTGATATTCTTTGGGTTTGATTGGTATGACAAAAAACAAAAAACCCGCAAATTTTAGTTATTTGCGGGTTTTTACACCATATTGACTATGATTTTGTCGGGGTGGCAGGATTCGAACCTACGACCTCCTGGTCCCAAACCAGGCGCGATACCGGGCTACGCTACACCCCGAACGTTTAACAATGATAACCGGTGTTTTTCATTTGTTAAGGGATTGCAAAGATAGACTTTTAACAGTTTGCGGCAAATATATTTTCAAATATTTGAGGTAAGATTCATTTTAGGCAGACTGATACCTTTAAATTGCTGAATGATGACTTCATTATGGTTTAATTGGGTAGCCAGCAACTGGCAGTTGAAATTTGTAATGTCCTTTTTACTCCACCCTTATCTGGAAACCGAAAAAATGCTTAAATTAGTAGAAAATCCGCGCGTTTGAAGAACTTAGTAGTATATGGTTTAGTTTTCCTGATTTCATTCGTCTATACTTATGACACAATTTTTTTTCTGACCAGAATGATTGGCGATGCGCAGGTATCGTGGGTTGATAGCATGGAAACCACTGAACGCGGGGCAGAATCTGGAGAATCAAAGGAACAGAAAGAGAAGATTGATTTCCCGGAGCATCTGACCCATAGTGCCCATCTCTTCCTTGCTTCTATTGGATCGAATACTTCTGACACTAGTCAGAACATTAGCTTTTCCTCGTCCGACTATAGCCAGGTGGTCTACTCACCTCCCGAAGCGACCGGTTAATTCACAAGGGGAGGGGCCCCTCATTCATCGCGGTCTATGCTTTATGTCTTGGACCGGGCTTTAGTATTCAGCGTATTATTCCGTGATCGTTCCTTGATCAACTGAATATTGGAATACCGGCGTATATGCCTGATCAGACGCCTAAACTTAAAGCTACGGATGGAATCGAATCGGGAAATAACAGAATATCTGGGCATATAAACATGATCTGCTAAAGAATCGAAAATCTTACCTTTACCTGCCAGCGATTTTTGGACTGGAACCAGGTGGCTTGCTGATTAATTTGGTGGAATTAATAATAAAGGAATGACGGAATCGGGTAACTTAAATACTTCAATGGATGATGAGGACTTTGCCAGTACACATCCATTAGACAAGCCATTTGATATTCATCATGTATTACATGAATTAAAGCATTTTTTGCCGTCTCAAACACCTTTGAAGGACTTTATTCATCATAACTCCTTGCATGCATACCAGCATATGAAGTTTTATGATGCTATTTTTAAAGCTTCAAAGATATTTGGATACCAGGTAACATTACAGCTAACTGAATTCAGGCAATTGTATAAGGATGGCCGGATAAAGGACGACATTTTAAATAAAGTAATTGTCGAGCGGAAGTCAGAGGCAGATTTAAATCACTGGAAACAGAATTTAATCTACAAAGATTATGACGTTTCAACCACCCCACGTATCGGTCTGCTAAGAAATGAGTGGAAAACCCGCTATCAGCTCGATCTTAATTTCTTTGTTCATCCCTTACTCTTCAGAATTCTCAACAGCTACCTCGATCAGGGAATATCGCTATGGACCTTTCCCCTTGAAGATGGCGGACTGCTCGCTTCCATCAGGCAACTGGAAAAAAACGGTATCAGCAGCTTCTTTAAAAAGGACAGGGCGAGAAGGCTTTTACTGAACGAAACTACAGGCATTGAAGAGCTTCTAAATATCGTTGTGGGAGACCCCCTTTATTACGAACAGTATCTTTTCGACCAGCAATTCAGTCATCCCGGATGGTCCGGGATCGTCTCAGCCATAGAAGACCAGCCACAATCGCTACTCGATAGAAGAACAGTTTCCCTGCATGATCTGATCATGCTGGATCTAATCCTGGAGATCGATACTCTTGACGATCAACTGGGAATATGGAAACCATTGGGCGACAATGCCCTCGCAGAGCCTGTGGATCTCTTTGCAGACGTACCGCATACCGAATTGACCGAGATATTTATGATCTGGCAGGATGCATTCGAATGGAGCTATTATGACGGTGTTCTAGCCGGAATGGAAGCAGACAGGAGGAGGGGCTACAAGCGACCTGAAAATAGGAGCTTTCAGGCTTTGTTCTGTATCGACGAAAGGGAATGCTCGATCAGAAGGCATATTGAAAGTGTGGATAAAAACTGTGAGACTTTAGGGACTCCCGGTTTTTTTGGCGTGGAGTTTTACTTTCAGCCAGAGAACGGAAAGTTTTACGACAAGCTTTGCCCGGCGCCGGTTACTCCAAAATACCTGATCAAAGAATTTGATACCAAGGAAAAAAGAGGGCACGAGCTTCTTTACACTAAATTATCACATACCTTTTTCATTGGCTCCCTGATCACACTAACATTAGGTTTCGTGGCATCCCTCAGGCTATTCCTGAACTTGTTCCGGCCTAAAATGAGCCCGGCTATATCCAATGCTTTTGCACATATGGGACTAAACTCTTCCCTTACCATAGAAAATAAAAATGGCGACACAGAAAATGGCTTACAGGTAGGATTTACAATTGCCGAAATGGCTGCGCGGGTAGAAGGGCATCTGAGGGGAATAGGGCTGATCAAAGATTTTTCATCACTGATCTACGTCATAGGGCATGGATCCAGCAGCGCAAATAACCCTCATCATGGGGCACACGATTGCGGCGCATGCAGCGGACGCCCCGGATCGGTAAATGCACGGGTGTTTTCTCACATGGCGAACCATTCTTCCGTTAGAGAAATTTTAAAGGAAAAAGGACTGGAGATTCCCCTGAGAACGCAGTTCCTCGGTGGGTTGCATGACACAGCCAGCGATCATATCCAGTTTTTTGACGAAGATGTATTAAATGCAGCTAACCTGGACGCTCACCAGGTCAATAAGCACTCTTTCGAGAAAGCCCTTGATCTTAACGCCAAAGAGCGGTCCAGGCGTTTTGCATCCATTGATACAAAAATGAGCCTTTCCAAGGTTCGCAAAGCTATTTTAAACCGGTCTGTGTCCCTGTTTGAGCCACGCCCTGAACTGGGTCACGGTACGAACACCTTGTGTATTGTGGGCAGTAGAAACTTGACCAAAGGACTTTTTCTGGACAGGCGCGCTTTTCTTAACTCCTACGATTACCGGACAGATCCAAATGGCGTTCTCCTTTCCGGGGTAATGAAACCATTAGGCCCGGTTTGCGGGGGGATAAACCTGGAATATTACTTTTCGAGGGTCGATAATTTTAAGTTAGGCGCCGGAACCAAGCTCCCTCATAATGTAATGGGGCTGATAGGGGTTGCAAATAGCAGTGACGGCGACCTGAGACCGGGACTTCCTGTTCAAATGATAGAGGTACATGATCCGGTCCGATTGCTGGTCATCGTTGAACACCATCCTGAAGTAGTTTTGAATACTATTCAAGCTGTACCGGAGATGTATGAATGGTTTATTAATGAATGGGTTCACTTGGTGGTTGTTCATCCCGAAACCCATGAATTTCACCGGTTTAAAAATGGTGGATTTACAAATTATGACCCATTGACCACAAATACCACGTTAATAAAAGATCTTACAGGCTTAATAGAATTTGCACCAGAAATGGTAACGAACAATATCCCTGATGCCACGAAAGAGAACTTACCCGTTTACCTGCTTAATTGATTTATTTTATGCAATTATTACTTCAACTGTTCATTCTTGTTCCACTGGCGGGTTTTCTTATCAGTCTCTTTCTTCCATCAAAAAAGGAAGCCATTATTTCGGGACTCGCTATCGGAATTTCTGCCGTCCATTTGCTTGGCGTTTTAATATTTATTGCATTGTGGCTGGCTCAGGGAGCCCCAACTCTCGATATTAAGCACATTACTTTATTTCAATCTCCGGATATAGAAATATTCATAGACCTGTATTTTGATTCTGTAACTGCTGTATTTGCCGCTGTCGGATCGCTGCTGACATTCCTGGTGATCACGTTCAGTAAATATTATCTCCATCGTGAAGAGGGATTTAAGCGCTTTTTCTCAACCATCCTTTCTTTTTTCCTGGGATACAACGTGGTGATTTTTTCGGGTAATTTCGAAACCTTATTTATAGGCTGGGAGATCCTTGGGATAGCATCGTTTTTATTGATCGCATTTTACAGGGACAGGTATCTTCCGGTAAGAAATGCCCTGAAGGTTATTTCAGTTTACCGTCTTGGCGATATTTGCCTTATACTGGCGATGTGGATGAGCCATCATCTCTGGCATGAGAACATCACGTTCCTGCAATTAAACCAGCCCGGCCATGTGGCTGCCCAGCTCCAGGATCACAGCTCGTATGGGATTTTTATTGGCCTGATGATATTGATAGCCGCCGCAGCAAAATCGGCGCAGCTGCCTTTTTCGTCGTGGCTTCCCAGGGCGATGGAAGGGCCGACATCGTCAAGCGCGATTTTTTATGGCTCTTTGTCGGTCCACCTCGGCGTGTTCTTACTTCTCAGGACCCAAGCCTATTGGGCAGACCAGGATCTGATCAAATGGCTTATTATCAGCATCGGTTTAATCACCTGTTTTATAGCTTCTTCCATCGCCAGTGTACAGTCGTCTGTTAAGACCCAGATAGCCTATTCTTCAGTTGCGCAGATCGGCTTGATCTTTATTGAAGTGGCTTTCGGACTTCATACCCTGGCATTGATCCATTTTGCCGGGAATGCGTTCCTGAGAACATACCAGCTGCTTGTTTCACCCTCCGTGCTTAGCTACCTCATACACGATATGTTTTTCACCTTCACGCCTAAAAAGGGAGGTATCGACAGCCCGTTTGTTACCAAAATTAAGAACTCTTTCTACATCCTCGCGATCAAGGAGTGGAACCTCGATGGATCGCTGTACAGTTTGCTTTGGAAGCCTTTCAAAACTTTAGGGTCGGGTCTTAAATTTCTAACCCGGAAAGCCATTGTAATGAGCTTGTTCGTGCTGTTCCTTCTCGGGATCTACTGTAAATTTAACCAGAACGGCATTCCGTCCGGGATATTCCAGTACCTTCCATTGATATTTTCCTTTATTGCATTAATGCTTATCCTGAGATCCTTTTCTGAGCGGGGGGATGCCATTCAGGCCTGGCTGCTTGCCATTTCGGGGCAGCTGTTTATGACGCTTTCCATTAACCTGCTTAATGAAAGTTTCGGATTTGGGCAGGTCATGATCTATTTGAGCGGTGTGATAATTTCCTCCGTCGTGGGATATATATGCATGAAGAACGTGAAGGCTATTGATCATGATATCAGGCTTGACAGTTACCATGGCTACAATTACGAGCAGCCAAAAACTTCTTTTATTTTTCTATTAGCCAGCCTGGGCCTCATAGGCTTGCCCTTTACGCCCACATTTATAGGAATAGACCTGATGTTCAGTCATATAGATACGAATGAAATCATCCTTATAATCTTTACATCTCTCAGTTTCTTATTTGTGGAGCTGGCCATTCTGCGGATCTATTCAAGGGTGTTTCTGGGTCAGCACAAGAAAAATTATCATCCCATTGCATTCAAATATTCGTAAAGACACACAATTGTGTGTCTCCTGGGTGTGAAACTATTTACATAAGCCATTTGAATAGTTTGATAATGAATAAGTTAACAGTATAAATTGAAGGTATTTATATTTTATTCTTTCGTAAATTTTTCTCTATCTACGTTTGTCAATACACTGGCAATTGGAAACTTAATTCCTCCTCCGGTTTGATTAATGTTCTGTTTGTAGGTTGAAAGTTTCAAACCTCCTCCCAGATCTTTGTAATCTGTCCAATTGAAAGCTCCTTCTTGTTTATTTTGCAGTAAAAATTTCCATCGTTTAATTTGTCCGCTCACCGAATCTACATATAGCCAATATTGATCACCTGGAGTAAGGCCAACCTTACCAAAAGTAAGATGTAAGATATCCAGTTTCGTGCCCTCTATAACCTCAGAATCCTTTAACGTTACATTTACCCCTTCATCTTCCAGTTTTAAAGGAGCAAGAAGCCAGTAAGAATCATTTATAAAATTACCGTAGGCCCTTTTAATTTCTTTGGTGTTTAAAGAATCAGGAAGGATCTTACCATCTAAGTATGACGTTCCTTTCTGGCTATTTATATTAAATAAAACCACTAAATTTTGGTTAGTCGGAGTTTTTGTTTCAAAACGATAGTCTCCAGTGTAGCGGTCCCATAAATGAGAACGACTCGAAACGGTTTTCCCATCTCTTTGCGGAGCGAAGGCAAATGTTAAGTACCGGGAATTCTGCCAGGTCTTTCTGCCGCCGGAACTCTCCCATATTTTATTGATGACATCTTCTTTGGTCCTTACGGAACCAATATTTTTAATTTGTTGGGTAGAACATGAAGATAATAGTAAAATGGCAGCTATGAACAAACAGTTTGTTTTCATCAGTATATAATGTTTTTTAAAGGTGATGAAGCTTGCATGAGCTTATATTTATTTCGTTGTGTGAGCGGTAAGCTCATGCAGGTTTCATAAAATGAATTGTTTTATTTAATGGAATGATCATTTAATTCCTAAATATTAATAAAATTTAAGAGAACAATAGAACTTATTTACCAGTAATTGTTCCTTAGCATGATTGTCTGCGAGGGTATCATTTTAAAATAATCCCTATAAGCTTTTCCCATAGTTCTCTTTAATCAGAGTTTCTGCGGGTTTATTTTGAGGGGTATAATCAGTGTTAAAATTGCCCCGGGCTGTATTAATATGATCATACCATTTCCACAGGAAACCACCGGCAAACCAGGGTTCCATCCAAAAATTATCAAACAGGGCCTTGAGTGCGATTTTTTGGTTTTCTGAATTTACCGAATCCCCTTCAGACGACCAGGGTTCTTTTGCTGTATAATCGATGCTCCGATACCCGTATTCTGTAAATAAAATCTGCTTTTCTTCCTTATGGCTCAGCTCTTTGAGACCGTTTTTATGCTTGTTCCATCCTTCATTAAGCAATTTTAAAGTAATATTTTGGCTGTTGGTTAATGGGAAATAGGCATTTACTCCAATATAATCTAGTTTACTCCAGAAAGGTACATTCGCATAGCTATCCCAGTTTTCGGCATAGGTAATTTTACCCTTGTATACTTTTCTGATTTTATCAATCAGATCTCTCCAATAGTCAGGTCGTCTAGAAACAAAGGTATTCAATTCTGTACCGATACAAAACATATCGAATCCTGTTTCCTGAGCATGGGATGCAAAATCGAGTATGAAAGTTTCATATTGGTTTTCTAATAATCTCCAATTCTCTTCAGTTTCCATGTTAATATGACCGGTAAAATTTCCTCTTCCAATCCATAACTGAGGCTTTAACATTACTTTTATTCCGCGTTCTTTAAATAAAAGAGCAGTTTGTTTAATTCCTTCTTTGCTTTCTCCCCACCACTGCCTGTCGCTATCGTACTGAATCAGCGGATTATCTGAATTTCTCATAAAGCCAAAAGGCATAAGAGTAACCCAGTTTGCATTTATATTTATAATAGGGGCGATTACAGAATCCGTTACTTTACGTGGTGAAGCAACAAAGCTTAATCCATTGATTTTTTTTTCAACCCTGGAATAAACTGATTTTTTATTTGAAGTTTGGGAACAGGAGCATAAAAAAATGCACAGCAGAGTAAGACCGTGAGCCTGAAGCCTGCTCCAAAATCGCATGAAATTTTTAAAACTCAAAATAATTTGGTTGGTTTATCAAATTAATGTTTTGCAAGATATAAGTTGTTTAAGATATACAACCTTATAATTCATGCATATTATATTCTGATCACATCAATATAGCTCTATTTTTAACGAATTCTTGTTGCTTTTTTGTAAGGTTTATTAAAATCTGCCGACTAAAGATTATAAAAACCAAATAAAATGAAAGTGAAAACCATTTTAATATGCCTAATTGGCATTATGTCAATCCTTTATGGTTGCGGTAAAACATCTACGGAAACATTGAATGAAATGGTAAACCCGGATGGAAATCTAAAATTCAGCGGAACATTTAAGGGTCTTGGTAGTGAAAATGTTAGCGGAGCAGCAAAGATCTATCTTACTAATAATAAATACATGCTAAAGTTAGAAAATTTCAGCACGAGTAATGGCCCTGATCTTAAAGTGTATCTGTCGATGGCTTTTTCTCCTTCAGAGTTTATTTCGTTAGGCGATTTAAAATCAACTAAAGGCAACCAGGTTTATGAAATAAACGGCACGCCGGATTTTACCAAACATAAGTTTGTGCTTATTCATTGCGAACGCTATAATCACTTGTATGGGAGCGCTGAATTAGTCAAATAAAATGCTGCATAGTTTATGATCATTCTTATGAAAAAGGAACTTATTATTCTTCCCCGTCTCTGCAGCAGGTTCTCAGTTCGTCAACAAATTTGATTCTAAAACAGGATGGCCGAGTTTTTGCGAAGTCATCAGTAAAGATGCGGTAAAAATTGTACATGACAAAAGTGACGGAATGGTTAGGGGTGAAGTGGTTGACTGTAAAAGAGGATATCGCCTTGGTCATTTATTCGATGATGGCCCATCGCCAACCGCTAAGTATTATTGCATCAATTCGGTTGCGTTCATTTTTTCACCGGAAGGCGGCAAACCCGAAGGTCTTCAAAATAAATTACTCAACAATCGCTTAAAAAAATTTGCATGAAAAAAATATTATTGGTTTGCGTTTTTGCCTCTTTGATGATTGCTTTATTTTCCTGCACACAGCAGGTGCAAAAAATTCCACAGAAGAAAAAATCAGAGGCAGATCTTTCAAAACTTAGCCAGGCTACATTTGCTTCCGGCTGTTTCTGGTGCGTGGAAGGCGTGTATGAAAGTGTTATGGGAGTGCATGAGGTTGTATCGGGTTATGCAGGTGGAAAAGAGCCCAATCCTACTTATAAACAGGTTAGCGCCCATACAACAGACCACGCAGAAACGGTGCAGGTTTATTATGATTCTTCCGTTGTATCCTACTCCACTTTATTAAAAGTTTACTTTGCTTCGCAGGATCCTACACAGGTAAACGGACAAGGACCTGATATCGGTGCATCTTATCGTTCTATCATTTTTTATCGAACACCGGAAGAAAGAATCGAGGCTGAAAAATACATTTCCGAAATACAAAAAAAATATACTGAGCCAATAGCTGCACAACTTGTACCTTTTGAAAAATTCTGGCAGGCAGAGGATTATCATCAGGAATACATTCAAAATAACCCTGATGTGCCTTACGTAAAAATGGAAAGCATTCCACGTATTAAACGATTTCAAAAACAATTACCTGAACTCATAAAGCCTGATCATAAATTTTAAATAACATGTAATCAAAAATCAAATCAAACGCTAATAATGATAAAGATATTTCTTTCAATCAGTTGCCTTTTATTGGCAATAAATATGTTCGCCCAGAAAGTTCCTTCGCATCAACAGTGGGATAAATTATTAAAAAAACATGTGAATACTGCAGGCATGGTAAATTACAAAGGCTTTCAAAATGATAAATCTGAATTCAATGCCTATCTAAAAACGCTCAGTGATAATGCCCCTCAAAAAAGCTGGAGCGAAAATGACCAAAAAGCTTTTTGGATAAATGCCTACAATGCATATACGATTTCTTTAATCCTGCAACATTATCCTGTAAAAAGCATTAAAGATATTGGCGGAAAAATCTATAAAATAAACACTGCGTGGGATATCAAATTTATAAATATTGGCCGGGAAAAATATGACCTAAACAATATTGAGCACAAAATCCTTAGAAAATTTAATGATCCACGTATTCACTTTGCTATTGTTTGTGCTTCTATGTCATGTGCAAAATTAAGAAGAGAAGCATACACCGGTTCAAAACTTGAGGCACAGCTTGATGACCAGGGTAAAGACTTTTTAAATGATAAAGCCAAAAATAACATCAGGGCAGGCAAGGCTGAACTATCTAAATATTTTACCTGGTACAGCGGTGATTTCACTAAGAATGGAAATTTGGTAGACTTTATAAATAAATATTCTCAAACTAAAATAAATTCAAATACAAAAATCAGTTACCTGGATTACAACTGGAGCCTTAACGAACAGAAGTAATTAATAACAATGCCTCAAAACATCGTCATGATCGGGAACGGAATTGCAGGATCACCTTCGCAAGACCTGGCGAATTAAACCGCACAAAGGGTTCTGATATTAAATGAAATCCTACAGTCCTAATCCTTAATTTCATCGTATGTATACGTGAGTAATTCAAATAAATTATTTGGCAGTGAGCTATAATTACTGCTTCTAATAATATGATTATCAGATTAAACTTACAACATTTACACCATGAAATCCATTTTAATACTAGTGCTGACCTTCTCAAGTCTCTGTTATGGTCAAAAAAGCAAATCTGATGATGGGATACATCAGTCATTTAACAATCTGCTTCAGAAATATGTAACATCTACAGGATCTGTAAATTATCTTGGTTTGAAACAAGATGAAAAAAGCCTGGATAAATATTTAAATGAATTATCTAAGAATATACCGGATAATTCATCCAGCAGGAATGCATCTCTGGCCTATTGGATTAATACATACAATGCTTTTACATTGAAACTTATCTTAGATAATTATCCTTTGAAAAGTATAACCGACCTTAATAATGGTAAACCATGGGATGTTAAATGGATTACATTAGGTAATAAAAAATACTCCCTTAATAATATAGAAAATGATATTATCATACCCGTGTATAAAGATGCCAGGATTCATTTTGCTCTTAATTGTGCTGCTATATCCTGCCCACCGCTTTTAAATAAGGCTTTCACTGCAAACAATTTACAGGAGCTTATGGAGGCCAGAACCAGAAGCTTTATCAATTCGCAGGCAAATGATCTGGGATTAACAAAAATAAAGGTTTCGAAAGTATTTGACTGGTATAAGAAAGATTTTGGGGATGTTACTGCATTTATCAACAAATACAGTAAAACAAAGATTAATAATAATGCCCTTATAAGTTACAAAGAATATAATTGGAATTTGAATAAAAGTAAGTAACTGATTTTATGAGAGTTAAAATCGTACTACTTATTTTTTCGTGCCTTGCAAACAACTTTCTCGCCCAGGAAATTTATCCCTTAAAGCTTTAACCATGGAACATGTTGTAATTATTGGAAATGGAATTGCAGGTGTTACAGCTGCCAGGCATATACGGAAGCTTTCTGATAAAAGGATCACTATAATTTCTGCTGAATCGGAATATTTTTTTTCCAGAACAGCGCTCATGTATATCTACATGGGGCACATGAAATTTGAGCATACCCAGCCATATGAGAATAGATTTTGGAAGGACAATAATATTCATCTTGTAAAAGGCTATGTTGAACATGTAGATGTACGCACAAAATCTTTGCAACTCTCTGGAGGCGAAACAATCATTTATGACAACTTAATTATTGCTTCTGGCTCTAAATCAAACATGTTTAACTGGCCAGGTCAGAATTTGGATGGAGTTACAGGATTATGTACGAAAGCAGATCTTGAGAACCTGGAAAAATTTACTCCTGCATGTAAAACTGCAGTGGTAGTAGGGGGAGGCTTAATCGGAATAGAACTCACAGAAATGCTTTTATCAAGAAATATAAAGGTTACCTTCCTGGTGAGGGAAAAAAGTTTTTGGGATGCTGTGTTACCGGAAGGAGAGAGTCAATTGTTAAACAGGCATATTCTTGAACACGGCGTCGATCTGCGTCTTGAAACAGAACTTAAAGAAATAATTGCTGGTGAAAATGGGAGGGCTAAATCGGTACTTACGAATAAAGGAGAAATTATCCCATGCCAGATTGTTGGCCTTGCTGCAGGTGTTTCTCCAAATATTGGATTTTTAAAGAATAGCGGAATAGAACTTGGAATAGGAGTAAGGGTGAACAGGTTTCTGGAAACAAATATTGAACATATTTATTCTATTGGCGATTGTGCAGAGCAACTAGAAGCAATCCCTAACAGAAAAGCGATTGAAGCTGTCTGGTACACAGGAAGAATGATGGGCGAAACTGTTGCTCAAACAATTTGTGGAAATCGGCTGGAATACAATCCTGGGAGCTGGTTTAATTCTGCAAAATTCCTGGATATAGAATATCAAACGTATGGCTGGATATGGAATAAACCAAAGGAAAACGAAGCTCATTATTACTGGGAGCACTCTTCAGGTAAAAAATGTATCCGGATATCTTATGATAAAAATACTTCTGCATTTTTAGGCATCAACACTTTTGGAATTAGAATGAGGCATGAATTTTTTGATAATGCACTAACTGAAAACCGATCTGTTGATTATATTATAGACAATCTTTCCCGCGCAAATTTCGATCCTGAGTTTTATTCAAAACATGAACCTGAAATTCAATCACTATTTTATCAGACCTATTCTCATACCGTATAATTAAAATGAGCATGAATAAAACATATGAAAGCATGTCTGTTGCTGATCATGATAACGGATCCTCTTCCAATATCCAAAAAATTGCAGTGGCCATCAGCTCTGTTGGATTAGTTATTTTATCGCTTGCACTACTAAATCTGGAATTTTCTCATAAAGCAATATGGTTGGCAGTTGCTTTACTTGCCATAATATCGGGAATTGTTATATATGCAAATGATGTATACCTGAAGCAGCCTGCAGGGATTAAATTTAATGGTATCTGGTTTAAATCTCTAACAAGCAGAGGAATGCTTGCATGGATCTTGGGGATATTATTAACCCTTTTTTACATCATTATATATTGGTTTCCACAATACCTGGGCCATCAGGATAAAGGCGGGAATACCGGAATGGTCGCATTATTTGACCCCTTGAGTATTTTTTTAAATGGAAAGCCTGCTACTCAGTGGTTTTTGTACGGAACATTATATACTGTGGCTATTTTGGCAATGGGATATAAATTTTTACTAAAGTACAGGGATAATAAATACCAGGTCGTAAGAACCCTTTCTGTGATGTTCTTCCAGTTGGGCTTTGCTTTTTTAATCCCGGAAATATTATCAAAACTCAATCCTGATACGCCATATTTTAATAAGGATATTAAGAACATGTGGCCACTTAATTACTATTTTTTTGAGGAGTGGCACTTAACGAATATGTTTAACGGGGGGAATCTGGGCATATTTATGCTGATTTTTGGACTGGCAATGATCTTTTTAATATCACCGGTGCTAACTTATTTCTATGGTAAAAGGTGGTATTGTTCATGGGTTTGCGGATGTGGTGGATTAGCCGAAACAGCTGGAGATCCGTTCCGGCATTTATCTGATAAATCAAGCAAGGCCTGGAAATTTGAACGGTGGATTATTCATTTAGTTTTAGTGTTTGCATTTATCATGTCAGTGGCTGTTCTATATACTTTCTTAGGTAAGAATCCAGGTCAGGATTTAATTACCCGAAGACAGTTTACGATCGGCATTGTAGTATTTCTGGCAATATTAACTGGTTGCTTATACCTATTTAAAAGAAGGAATATGGATAAGGATGCTGTTTTTACGATGGTGTCTTTGGTGGTAATAATGATTGGGGTGATCATGCTTAATCATTTCTCAGGTAATGAAAAAATATTCTTTGTTGATGATTATACCCTGACCTCATGGTACGGGTTTGCTATAGGTGGCATTTTTAGCGGAGTTATAGGAGTTGGGTTTTATCCGATTATGGGAAACAGGGTTTGGTGCCGATTTGGTTGTCCGATGGCGGCAATTCTGGGTTTACAGCAGCGTTTGTTTTCAAGGTTCAGGATCACAACCAATGGAGGGCAATGTATTTCATGTGGAAATTGTTCCAATGCCTGCGAAATGGGGATAGATGTTAGAGCCTATGCCCAGAAAGGTGAAAACATAGTCCGCTCATCATGTGTGGGTTGTGGCATATGCTCAGCCGTTTGTCCGCGTGGAGTTTTAAAATTGGAAAATGGTGCTGAAGATAACAGGATAAATGAAAATCCTGTATTACTAGGTAATGATCTCAATTTACTGGCACTGTTAAGGCAGGAAAATTCATGAAAAATACTTAATAGCACCAGAACAATTTTATAAGAAAGGATTAGTGAAAAGAATCAAGGTTATCATTCCAGCCTATAACGAAGAAAAATCAATTGCACAAGTAATTTACGAGATACCGGACAGAGTAGAAGAAATTATTGTTGTTAGTAATAATTCCGATGATGCGACCATCGAAAATGCTGAAAAGACGGGTGCAACCGTATTGTCTGAAAATCGTGCAGGATATGGTAGTGCATGTTTAAAGGGGATTGAATACATCTCACAGCAAAAAATAATGCCGGATATAATCGTTTTTATCGACGGTGATTACTCCGATTATCCTGAGGAGCTTTTAAAACTCATCGCTCCGATTATAGAAAAGGACATTGATTTTGTAATTGGAGCAAGAGTAAAAGAATTACGTGAAGATGGATCTATGACCCCACAGCAAATATTTGGGAACTGGTTAGCAACGTTTTTAATGAAATGGTTATTCGCATCCAAATTCACCGATCTGGGTCCTTTTAGAGCAATTAAATATGATAAGCTTATTGAACTTCAAATGATTGACAAAACCTATGGATGGACTGTAGAAATGCAATTAAAGGCTTTAAAACAAGGACTGTCGTACATAGAAATTCCGGTTCGGTACAGAAGAAGAATTGGAATTTCAAAAGTATCTGGAACGGTTAAAGGAACAGTCATGGCGGGGATTAAGATAATCGGATGGATTGCAAAATATAGCTTTAAATAAAATGTGGATATATATCTCATACGTTATCATTGGAGTTTACGGATTTGCGCTGTTAATGATGTTTTTTTATAACATTTCTCAATTAAATCTATTGTTCAGTTACATTTCTTCAAAATACAAAAAAGAATGTGTGGAGGTTTTTGATCTTTCAAAAGAAGATGAAATTCCCTTTGTTACGATCCAGCTACCTATTTTTAATGAAAAGTATGTAATGGAACGTCTATTATTTTGCATGTCAAAAATGGATTATCCAGAGGAAAAGCTGGAGATCCAGGTATTGGATGATAGTAATGATAATAGTGTAAAATTAACTTCAGAACTTATTGATAATCTTAAAAAAACCGGACTGGATATAAGTCACATATGCCGGAATAATAGATCAAATTTTAAGGCCGGAGCATTAAAAGAAGGCTTAAAAACTGCTAAAGGCAAATTTATCGCAATTTTTGACGCAGATTTTTTACCAGGTGAAGACTGGTTAAAGAAAACCATCATATATTTTAAAAATCCTAAGATTGGTGTGGTACAAACCCGTTGGGGCCATTTAAACCGTGATTATTCACTTCTAACAAAAGTTCAGGCCTTTGCTTTGGATGTTCATTTTACGCTTGAACAGACGGGAAGAAATGCAAACCACCATTTTATGAACTTTAATGGAACCGCCGGAATATGGCGTAAGCAATGTATTTTAGAATCAGGTAACTGGCATGGTGATACGTTGACAGAAGATTTGGATTTAAGTTACAGGGCTCAGTTAAATAATTGGGAGTTCAAATATTTGGAAAATGTGATAGTCCTTGCTGAACTGCCAGTTGTTTTCAGTGCCGCACGTTCCCAGCAGTTTAGATGGAATAAAGGAGGGGCAGAAAACTTTATTAAATTGTTCCGAAGGGTCCTCTCATCTAAAAAATTACCAATCTTTACCAAAATACATGCAATAATGCATTTGGGCAGCAGTTCCATGTTTTTCTTCCTTCTTATTATATCTGTATTAAGTATTCCAATGCTTTACATTAAAAATGAGTACCCTCAACTTGATTTCGCTTTTAAAGTACATAGCTTTTTTATTGTAAGCAGTTTTATCTTATTCGTGAATCATTGGGTAGTTTATAAAAATATTCATCTTAAAATGTCTTATCGTTTTATGAATTTTATAAGCATGTTTTTTACTTTTTTTACCTTAACGCTTGGATTTTCTTTGCATAATACTTTCGCCGTTGCCGAAGCATATATGGGTAAAAAAAGTGATTTTGTACGTACCCCAAAATTTAATATAAAGAAGTCTTCAGATAATTGGAAAGGGAATCAATACATTAACAGTAAGATTCCAATATTTGTAATTCTTGAGATACTTTTATTGTTATATTTTGTTTTTGGCTTGTGCAGCTCATTTATTTTAAACGATTATACTCTGCTGCCATTTCACTTCATGCTGATAATAGGTTTTGGCTATGTAGTTTATACCACATTTAAAACTTAATCTTAATGCTAAAAGACTGGCGTGATAACAAATTATTGATATTCAGCGTCCCTTCATGTTCTATCTTATATATTTTATTAGCCTATGATTTAAACAGAAGTAACTTCCCTTATCTTCTAGTGCTCTTTTCAGGACTTTTTTTATTTTATTTCTTCTTTATATCTATAAAACAAGAAGGAAGTAATACAGAACTTCTCTTCAAAACAGGGATATTTTTCCGGCTTTTATTTCTTTTCTCAATACCGAACCTATCGCAGGATTTTTACCGTTTTATATGGGACGGCAGGATGCTGATAAATGGCCTCAATCCATATTTATATCTGCCGGATGAGGTAATTAAAAACAAGCTGATTAATATCCCGGAAGCTGTGCTATTATATAATGGCATGGGAAGTTTGAGTTCCGGACACTATACAAATTACCCCCCGGTAAACCAGTTATGCTTTGCTTTGGCCGCACTCGGTTCTGGTAAAAGTATTTTTGGCAGTGTATTTATTCTCAGGATGCTAATCATAGTATTTGACCTGGGGATTTATACTTATGGCAGAAAGCTTCTTCATGCCCTAAAAATTCCAGGGAATAATATCTTTTTCTATTTTCTTAATCCACTTGTCATCATTGAGCTAACCGGAAACCTGCACTTTGAAGGTGTAATGATTTTTTTCCTTGTTCTGGCTTTATATCAATTGCAGATTGGAAAATACTTATGGGCTGCAGTTCTTATCACCCTGTCTATTTCTATGAAACTTATCCCCTTAATGCTATTACCATTGTTTATAAAGTATCTCGGGTTTAAAAAAGTGATCATCTTTTTTACAATAATAGGGGTAATGACACTCGCCTTGTTTTTACCATTCTTTTCTATTTCGTTTTTCAATAATTACATGTCGACAATAGCATTATGGTTCGTTAATTTCGAATTTAATGCAAGTATTTATTATATCATCCGGAGCATTGGCTATAATTTAGCCGGATACAATATTATTCATATCACAGGGAAAATAATTCCCTTAATACTAATTGCTTTTATCCTGTTTATTTCCTTTAAAAAGCAAGACAACTCTCTGAAAAACTTAATAACGAACATGTTGATTGTGCTTTCCATTTACTTTTTTCTTTCAACTACCATTCATCCATGGTATATTATATCATTGGTAATGTTATCTGTTTTTACCAATTGGAAATTCCCGTTAGTCTGGAGTTTTACGATTATTCTAAGCTATTTTGCCTACTCTAGTCCTGTATTTCAGGAAAATAATTTAATTCTTATATTGGAATATGTAATTGTATACGGCTGTTTAGTTATCGAGCTTTTAACTAAAAAACTTTACGAGGCTGATTTTAATCCTAATCGTTTATAGTGGGCTATAATACTCCCCTAAAATAGTATATTAAATATTTATATTGCAAAACAATTCAGGTATTTTGTCAGGTTGAGAATATCACTAATCCAGACCTTGGGAATTTTCATTTGGATGAAATACTCATTTTAGCCTAAACAGATGAAATATGGGTTGATAATTATCCTGTTATTTCGTTTTTTTGAATGGTGATGATCACTTTGCCCACAATTTTGGATCTTAATTAATCTATGAAAATTATACCTGACGGAATAGAAACTTTTTTACAGCTGGCTCCGCCTACCCTAATAATTCAACCTGATAGTGAATTTACAATCCTTTATGCTAATTCAGCATTTTACAGTGTTACCGGATCAAAACCTTTAGACCTTATTGGAAAAAGTTTTATCGAAGCTTTTCCAGAAAATCCTGATAATCTGGAGAGCGGGAATTTTAAAATTGTGCGGAAAAGCTTTGAGGAATGTATCAACAATAAAATCCAAACCGATCTGCCAACTCAAAAATATGATATTCCGGTCCGCGGAACCGGAATGTTCGAAACCAGGTACTGGCAGGCATTAAATACCCCCGTTTTAACCAGGGAAGGGGCAGTTGAGTATATTGTCCATGTTACCATAGATATTACAGGCGTTTTCGAACTGGCAAAGAAAGAACATAGAGCGTTTGAAGTTGCAGAAGCGAAAAGGCACGAACTTCATACCCTATTGATGGAAGCCCCGGGCGCAATTTGCATTTTAGAAGGTCCGCAATTTGTTTTTGAACTGGTTAATCCTACTTACCAGAGTATTTTTCCCGGACGGGAACTATTGAAGAAGCCTCTTATAGAAGCGTTACCAGAACTGGCAGGGCACCCCTTGATCGACGTTTTAAAGAATGTATATGCCAGTGGGGAGACCTTTGAAGGAAAAGAGGTATTAACACGCATTGCAAGGCAGGAAAATAGTTCGACAGAAGATATTTACTGGACTTTCATATATAAGGCCAGGTATGATTTAGAAAACAATATAGACGGGATCCTTGTCTTCGGGTTTGAAGTAACCCAACAGGTGCTTTCTAAGAAGAAGATACAGGAAAGTCAAGAACGATTAAACCTTGCGGTAGAGTATACTGATGCGGGTGTGTTCGATACGGATTTAGTGACAGAAAAAACAATACGGTCATTAAAGCACGCACATATTTATGGATACCCCGACAATTCCGGCGAATGGACACTCGATATGGTTCGAAATCATATTCTTCCCCAAGATAAGGAAGAAGCCAATGAGGCTTATTTAAAAAGTTTTCAGACGGGTATACTCAATCATTCTTTCAGAATTAAAAGGGATGATGGTAGTATCCGGTGGGTAAATACGACTGGTAAAATTGTTTTTAACGAGACTCATGAGCCAGTTAGAATTATTGGAACTGTTACAGACATTACTGAAAGGAAGGAACTTGAAAGGCAAAAGGATGAATTTATCAGTACGGTAAGCCATGAGCTAAAAACACCTGTAACTTCCATTAAGGCCTATGCCCAGCTATTGCATCGTGAATTAGGCGCTAAAGAAAGCTTTCGTGTCGGGAATTTCCTTGATCGCATGGGTATACAAATAAATCGCCTGGAACTCTTAATCAGAGATCTTTTAGATATTACAAGGGTTGATTCAGGAAAATTAGAGTTTAGCGAGTCTGTCTTTAATTTGAACGAAATTATTTCTGATGTCATTGGAGATCTGCAACTGATCACACCTGCACATAACCTTATTATCAGGGAAAATCCCCATATAAGCCTTAAGACAGATAAGCATCGCATCATTCAGGTTATTACCAACCTGGTAAATAACGCGGTTACATATTCTCCGGCTGCTGACAATGTTTATATTTCTATAGTTGACAATAAAGATTTTGTCGTGTTTTCAGTCGAAGATTTTGGCGTTGGGATTCCCGAGGCACACGTGCCGCTTATTTTCAATCGTTTTCATCAGGCTAAAAATACGAATGAGGGGGCAGGCTTAAACTTAGGACTAGGTTTATATATCTAAAGAGATCATTAATAGGGCGGGCGGCAAAATTTGGTTTGAGAGTGAAATTGGAAAAGGAACAACGTTTTACTTTAGTTTGCCTTCGTATAAAGGATGAAGTATGTGACGGAAGCAGACCTTAACCTGAAATCTAAGATTGATCAGATGAAAAAACAAAGAGATGGAAGCATTCACATGAAAAACCTTTATTGTACTGAAGTGTTTACGTTTAATAAACCTCATTAAATGCTAGAAATTCTTTTTGAAACAGCATTACACACAAAAAAATTAGTTTTAACGCAAAGGATATTGTTGCTCCTTACGTTTTTTACATTGTGTAGTCCTCTCGTTGCCAGGGCGTATTCCCTGCTTGCCCATGAAGCAATAATCGACGTAAGCTGGAAAAAATCAATCGAGCCTTTACTGTTAAAAAAATATCCAAAAGCTACCCCCGAAGCTTTGCTTGAAGCACATTCTTATGCTTATGGAGGAGCTATAATGCCGGATATTGGCTATTCGCCTTTTGGAAGCATGATTTATACCGATTTTGTACACAATGTGCGGACAGGAGATTATATACAAGCTTTAATTGAAGAAGCCGATAATATCAATGAGTATGCTTTTGCATTAGGTTCGCTGGCTCATTACACGGCCGACAATTACGGACACGCTATTGGGACCAATATTGCAGTACCCCTGGTCTATAAAAAAATGAAAGCCAGATATGGGGACGTAGTAACCTACGCAGATGACCACAACTCTCATTCAAGGGTTGAGCTGGCATTTGATGTGTTACAGACGGCACGTGGCAACTATGCAACGAAGGCCTATCACGATTTTATTGGATTTAATGTTGCAAGACCGGTGGTAGAAAAAGCGTTCTATAAAACCTACGGACTGGATGTCAGTGAAGTATTCGGGAATATGGATCTTGCCGTCAGCACGTACAGGTGGGTTATCAAATCAATATTGCCAACTATTGTGAGAACTGCATGGGCAAATAAGAAGTCTGATCTCCAAAAGGCAGATCCTGGAATGACTGCAAAAAAATTCTCCTTCAAAATGAAAAACCGAACGTATTATCATGAATTCGGGAGAGATCTCCAAAAGGCCGGCTTCATTCCAACAATAATATCTGTCATTATTCCCATTCTGCCTAAGATAGGACCTCTTGCCAAGCTTCGTTTTAAACCACCCACGCCGGAAACAGAGAAACTGTTCATACAAAGCTTCGATACAACCATAGTTCATTATGAGCGGTCTCTAAACCATATTCGTTCCAATTCCTTTAGTTTTCTCAACCGCACACTTGATACTGGTGAAAAAACAATTTTTGGTGATTACGCTATTGCTGATGATAGTTATGCAGAGTTACTATTCAAATTGCGGGATTCAAATTTTGAACATATGAACTCAGATATTAAAAATAACCTGCTTGCTTTTTATTCTTCAGCTAAACCTGCGATAACGCGGAGAAGGTACCTGAAAAAATGGGAGGAGATTACTGGTGTACTGGCAGATATTGAGCGGCTGCCAGCAAACAGGTGAAAAAGGTTCTCCCCATTAGTTTAAAGAGTTCCTAAAGGCATACCAGGCTCAATCAGCCGATAAATTTTCAAGGGTTGAAAAGCAGTAGAATTATTAGGAATGACTACATTTCCAGGATATCAAGCAGCAATTCAATCTCGGCTTTTGTTTCGACCCTCAAAATTTCCATATCGTTTTCAGAAAAGACTTCCAAATGTTCCAACTGTTTGGCTAGCCCGGTGAGCTTTGGCAAACCTGATGTAGCGGCAGTTCCATGTATTTTATGTCCTATACGGTTTATTTCTTCTAAATCTTTATTAACGACATGAAGTTCTAATAAGAATAAAGATTCTTTAAGCTGCCTTCTAAGAAGGGACATTATTTCCTGTAGCATGTCTGTATCATCTCCATAATACAATTTTAACTGGCTGAGATTAAAATGTTCATCCGTACTAGTGTTATCCTTAACAGATTGCTCTTCAATGGGTTCGCTGCGATTGAGCCATTTATTTAATATTTGAAAAATCGTGTTTTCTACAACTGGTTTTACAAGAAAGTCGTCCATGCCAACTTGAAGACATTTTTCCCGTTCACCCTTCACGTTTCCTGCGGTAAGAGCAATTACCGGTGTATGCCGGGAATCTTCCAGCTCTCGGATTCTAATAACTACCTCATAACCGTTCATCTCGGGCATTTGTATGTCCAGGAAAACGAGGTCTGGATTATTTTTAAGAAAGCTGTCTATGCCCTCTAATCCGTTTTTTGCTTCAAGAAGTAAGGCATTTGGAATTATTCTTTCAAGAATAACTTTTATAAGGAACATATTGATTTCGTTATCCTCTACAATCAATATTTTAACAGCGTCAGCCATATGGGATATTTCTGATGATTGGGCTGTAATTAAAGGCTCGATGGTTTTAAAATGTAAACGTGATAACGCATGATAAATATCCTGCATTTTTACAGGTTTTATTAACCGTTGGTTCACCATTAATTCCTGGCATTCAGCTTGTAAATTGCTATCCTCAGCTGAGCTGTGCAACAAAATGATGGGAAGCTCTTCATGTGAGGCAGAAAAACTTTGCCTTACCTTTTTTATAGTTTCTATGCCATCCATATAGGGCATATGATAGTCTATTAAAATTACATCGTAGTGTTCGCCTTCTGCTAAAAACTGTAAAGCCTCAAATCCATTCTTAGCCTCATCCGATTTGATGTTTTTTAATAAAAGCATCTGATTAAGGATGGTGCGGTTATTATCGTTATCATCTACGATCAGCGCTCTTTTGATGGCGTCTATATTATTAAATTCGATAAAATCGCCGTCTTCTGCTTTAAATGCTACCTCAAAATAAAATATACTTCCCTTTCCGGCCACGCTTTTCAGCTGAAGCTTGCTTTCCATCATATTTAATAATTTGTTGGAAATCGTTAGCCCCAGTCCAGTTCCGCCATATTTCTTAGTGGTAGAGGTATCAGCCTGCGAAAAAGCATCAAAGATTTTGCTTTGTTTTTCTTTTTTGATACCGATACCTGTATCTCTCACACTAAAACGAATAGTAGTTAGTCCATCTTTTTTTGCGAGCGCCTCTATTTTTAACTCGATCTCTCCCTTTTCTGTGAACTTGGCCGCGTTTCCAAGGAGGTTAATCAGAATTTGCTTCAATCGTACTGCATCTGCCCATATAAACCTGGGTAGATAGGGAGAAATGTTTAGTAGCATTTCCAGTTTTTTTGTTTGAATCTGGTAATTGATTATATCAGATGCCTGGCAACCTATTTCGTACAGATCGCATTTCTCAATATCCAGTTCCAGCTTGCCAGCTTCAATTTTGGAAAAGTCCAGGATGTCATTAATTATACCCAGTAATGCATCGGCAGACTGATTTACGATGGTTAAATATTGTTGCTGAACCTCACTCAATTTTGTTTTTAGCACCAGGTCTGTAAAGCCTATAACGCCATTCAGAGGTGTTCTGATTTCATGACTCATATTGGCAAGAAATTCAGACTTGGCAATACTGGCTTGCTCGGCCAATTGCTTCGAATTTTTTAATTCTTCCCGCTGTTTTACGATCAGGCTAATATCCTGTGTAAATATCATCATGCCCCCAATTTTATTTTTGGAAACGTACCACGGTCGCATTTCCCAGGTAATGTTAAGTTCTTTGTCTGTTCCGGGCTGCCTGTAAATATCTTCTTCGTTTCTTTCAATGTTCCCTTTCAATACTTTCTGATGCAGTTGCTTTCGTTGCGGAGCCAGATTAGGAAACAGGTCATAATGTGAAACTCCAATTACCTGTCGTCCGATAAGCTCATAATCTTCCAGCCACTTATGGCTTGCCGCAATATAATTCATCTGGTTATCCAGCATGGCTACAGCTGCCGGGGCATGTTCTACAAAAGCCGATAGCCTTGCTTTTTCAATTGCCAGAGCATTCTCCGTCCGTTTTCTTCCGGTAATATTCGTTGCAATGCCTAAATAGCCGATTATGATATTTTCGTCATTACGGATCGAAGTAATAACTAATGAAACGGTGAGCCTGGTCCCATCTTTTTTAATATAGGTCCATTCACGTTGTTCAGATCCACTAATTTGGGCCTTTTCAACCAACACCTGGAACCCTTCTACAGGCAGGCCATTTCTTTCCAGGCCTAATTCCTTTCCGCGAGCGGCCACTTCCTCTGCATCGTGTAGTATGGCAGGTGTCTGCTTCCCAATCATTTCTGATGCACTATATCCCAGCAGCTGCGCGGCGCCCTTATTAAACACCGTGATTGTTCCATTAAGGTCTGAAGCTATAATACTAACTTCAGATGCAGCCTGCAAGACATCATCCAGTAGTTTTTTTGATTTACTAAATTCAAGTTCTGCTCTTTTACGGTCGTCAATATCCTGAAATGTGCCGAATAACCTGACACAAGTAGATTCGTTAAATTCAGCATTACCAATAGCCCTGACCCATAACTCTTTTTTCTGAGCGTTGACGATCTGTAATTCTAAATCCCATGATGTTCCTTTTCCTATAGCCACGTTCACTGCATCTGTTATTTTTTGCCTGGTATCGCCCTCCTTATAAAAACCTATTCCGCTTTGAAGATCAGGCTCATAATCCGGGCTGACGCCGTGAATCTCCTTTGTTACACTTGTCCAGTTCATCTTCTGCTTTTTCACATCCAATTCCCATCCGCCGACACGAGCTACCCTGTTAGTTTGTTCTAGAATAGCTTTAGTTCGCTGGAGATCTTTCTCTAAAAAATGTTTATCGGTTATATCCACCGCATTGCCGATAACATACAGTGTACCATCGGAATTTTTTTCTAAAATGTTATTAAAGAGCCAAATCCGCTTGTCACCGTTCTTGGTTAATGTTAACATTTCCCCTTTAGCTTTTCCAGTTTTCTGTATGGTATCCAGGTATTCCTGCAATATTATATGTTGCGAATCCGGAACTATATCAAATAATGATAATTGCGTTATTTCTGCCTGGGCATATCCAAGGATCTTAGATCCCGCATCATTAACTGAAAGAAAATCGCCTTCCAGGTTATGGGTACACATCAGGCCATGTGAGTGTTCAAAGAATGTTTTCAGTTTTTCCTGGCTAATAGTTAGCTGGCGGTTTTTTTCCACTTCTTCCGTGATATCCCTGCCTCTGGCAAATAAATTTCCTGTGGAAACTTCCGGCGTTGCAACCCATTGCAATACTTTATACCCACCGTCTTTTGTTTTAAATCTATGGACAAAATTAACTGTATTATGACCTGATGCCAGCTTTTCTATTTCAATTTTGGTAATCGATAAGTCGTCAGGATGTACAAAATCAAAAAAAGAAATTTTTAGCAGGGAATCGAAATCCCAGCCTAAGATTTCTTCAAAAGCAGGGTTTATTTTTTTAAAATACCCGTCAACTCCGGCGATGCAGATCAAATCAAGGGATAGGAAAAAAAGCTTCCTGAAGCTGATATCTTCTTGTTTTATCCGCCTTTCGACTACAAGCGTCATGGCCTCCTCCGCCAGCAGTTTCAGCGCCCTTTTTTGATTAGGTGTCAATTGCTTTGGCACTCTATCTATAACGCACAAAGTCCCCAGGGCAAATCCATTCGGATCTATAAGAGGGTATCCGGTATAGAAACGGATATTGGGTTCGCCCTGAACTAAAACATTATTTTTAAAACGTTCATCCAGAGTAGCATCTTCCACTTCAAATATATCCTCACTTTTTATGGTGTGGTCACAAAAAGCTACATCCCTTGAAGTTTCATGGATATCTAACCCGACTTTTGATTTAAACCATTGCCGGTCCTCATCTATAAGTGAAATAAGTGAAATAGGTGTACCGCAAATGAGCGAAGCAAGCTCCGTTATCCTGTCAAAATCACTCTCCCTCAAAGAGTCCAGGATGTAATAATCATGCAATGTCTGTAGCCGGATTTTTTCTTTTTCAGAATTTAATTCTCTTTTCATTCAGGTTGTTCTAAACTCTTCCTTTAAGATTAAGCTAATTAAGGTTTTACAAACATATAATATTATAGTATAATTAGGACCCGCATACAATTACAGTTTTCAAAAAAATAGCAAGCCCGGTAATACAGGCCGGTGATATAAGCTTTTTATTAACGGAAAGCTATTAATTTGAAAGAGCTGATTGTTATTTTTGCCGGGACAATTAAATTGATTTGTTAATGAATAGTTCAGATTGGTTTGACAGGGTCATCTTTGGGTTTGCTAAAACCTTGCCTTGTCATTTCTCCCCACGAATTTTTTTTCCTTAACAGGTCTATATTGCCTCGAATTGCAGACCATACTACAAAAGGGTGAAATATAAACGGCTCCAAAAACGCCGTAACTATGAGTTTCATGATATCTTTTTGGTTTCTGTACTGATTGTAGGTCAGCACCTCCATCAAAATTGCAAATACCGAGTATAAAAATCCAAAACTAAAGATAAAGAACAATAAGCCAATAAAGAAAGGCCAGTTTATCATACCTAATATTGCCAAAACCAAAAAGTAAAGCATTCCAAAAAATTCAATTATTGGCGCCAGAAATTCAAACAAGAACCAGTAAGGATAACTGACCATGCCCAGCAATCCATATTTGGGATTAAAGAACATCACTTTATGAAAACGGAGGGTTTCAATGGTACCGCGGGTCCACCGGTTCCGTTGCCGGCCCAGGATTTTAAAGGTGGCGGGAGCCTCTGTCCAGCACAATGGGTCAGGTATAAAGCTCACTTTATAGGGCACCTTACTTTCTTCCATATATCTTCTCATCCGTACCACCAGTTCCATATCTTCTCCTACAGTATTGTGGTTGTAGCCGCCACATTTAATGACTATGTCCCTATCAAAAGCCCCAAAGGCCCCTGAAATAAGTAATAGTCCATTCAACCTGCTCCAGGCCATTCTGCCCAGCAGAAATGCACGGATATATTCTAACGTTTGGACCCGGGCAAGAAATTGTTCGGGCAGATTTACCTTTACCAATCTGCCATTCTCAACTACACAGCTGTTTGCAATCCGGATAACCCCACCCGTAGCAATAACCCGGATTTTGGTGCTTTCCAGAAAAGGCTTTGCTAATTTCAAAAGTGCATCCTGCTCCAGAATACAATCAACATCAATGCATACAATAAAATCGTTTTGGGCTATATTGGTGCCCACATTCAATGCATCAGCTTTACCGCCATTCTCCTTGTCTACCACGATTAGCCTTTTATACACAGGATTGCGGCTTTTATAAATACCCCTTACTTCTTTTGTCTTAATTTGCTGATTAACAAAGAAATCAAACTTTCGCAAATCGTACGCCGCAATTAATTTTTCAAGCGAATCATCTTTACTTCCATCATTAATGATAATTACTTCCAGGTTGTTATAGTGGATGGAAAGAAGTGAGCGCACGTTCTCAATAATGTTAGCCCCTTCATTATAAGCAGGCGCAAGAATACTCATACTTGGTGCTTGCGCGGATGCTGCAAGAACCCTATAATCCGTAAAACTGTTTTTATTCAGATAATTCCGAACTTCACCTATCGAAAGAAATCCGATAAATACATAGGAAGTTAGCAGCAACATTGAATAAATCAATATCCCGTATGTGAAAAAATCAACAACGAAGGTTTGCCAGCTCATACTTCTAGTTCTTCGTCTATCTGCAGGATGATTTCATTTAAGGGGAATTGATCCGCTTCCGGATGCGTATGGAGCGCATCTACCCCAGCTTCGCCTATGCTCGCCAATGTTCGGGCAAAGGCAATTTTCAGCTCAATATTATCTGTATACAGGTATATTATTAGCCCTTGGATGTCATCTTCGCTTCCCACGCTTTGTAAAGCTTTAGCAATGGCCAGTTGATTTTTAATATCCTCTTGATCAAACCGTGCATTTAGTTTTCCCGCAGTATCTTCCATGTAAACATCTTCCAGCGTCTGAATAGCATGAAATCGCACTTTAGGGTCCGGATGGTTCAGACAAGCTGAAATTTCAGCATACAGCTCGAACCGGTGATATATCCGGGCAAGCTTTAATGCAAACACGGTCACGCTCGTGTTATCTGATTTAAGCCATTTATCAATACCGGTAAATTTTTCCTGAGGGTAGTGAAATAATTCATGCAGCAACCTGATCTGATGCCATTCCGTGAGCTGATATGTAATAACATCTAAAAACCTCAGACCTTCAAATCCAAATAGCTTTAGCACGGTAATCTGGGCCTCTGCCCGAACCAGATCGTTTTTATTGTTAGTATATCCGTATACTTTAGTGAGATAGCCTTTCAATCCCATAATTCCGATTTCCTGTATTCCTTTTGCACGGATATGCCAGCTGTAGCTACTAACCTTATCCAGGGCATATTTATCGAGAGCTAGTGTCAAATAAAATTTTTGGAGGTTTAATGTGGATTGCCCGGACAAACTTTTTGCAGCGGATATGATTTTGTCGGAGAGCTGCATTCTGAATCGTTTATGAACCATCAGTTTTTTTGCCCGATTTTGCGTGATAGCCATTTCCAGGCTGCCATCCTCGTCTTCATCTGAGAAGATTGCATTATTGATGAACAAATCGGCAATATTAGCCCACTTTTTATAGCTAAGTCTCTTTTTCCGTTTTATCAGCAAATACACCAGCATGAAAAGGACCAGCCCGAAGGCCAAACCGGTAAAAAAAAATATCAGCAACTTATAATAGATCATTCTATGAGGTTATCGCAAACCTTCTAACACGGATGGAAAGCTCGTTCGGACTGAATGGTTTGGTGATAAAATCGTCAGCCCCGAGTTTGAAGGCTTCCAGCACTATATCTTCCTGCCCCATGGTCGTTAGGATGATGATGGGTATTTTCTTTTGATATTTTTCTCTGAGGGTCCCAATAATTTCAAGTCCCGAAGCATAAGGCATCATAATATCAGAAATGACAAGATCAGGCTGTTGAGTTTCGATTTTTTCCAAAGCCTCCCTGCCGTCTCTGGCAGTAATTACCTGATAGCCATCTTTCTTTAATCTGTACTCCAGGGTTTTAAGAATAAGTTCATCGTCTTCAGCTATTAGAATTTTCATGGTAAATACGTTAGAACAGGTTGTCAGTTTGAAAGAGTGGCCTTCAGGGGATCAATTTGGGCTACCAAACTTGAGTAATATTCAAGCCGCTCACAGAACATAAAGTTATATCAATTTACCGTATAGTAGATGATTTTCTTGAAAGGAATAGCCGGACCGAAAAACAGACGCCGGAGGGGCGATAAACAAGGTGCAGTACTTTGAAGGCGCTCAGGACAATTCCCGGAACTTGTCCCCTCAGCGGGGGCGGCGCAGGAATAGGGGTTATCGCCCAACTGCGACAACAAGGAATATCTTATTTAAATCATAATTGAAAGCCCTTGTTGGGCGCTAACGGCAAGATGGAGATTTTAAAAATGCGGAGGGCTCGCTTTGGGACACTTATTTTTAAAATATTACCTTGGACTTGTACTTAATTTCCGGGGAAGCATATAATAGTAGCAACAATTTTACTGGATTCTTTGATTACAATTTAAGGTACATTAAAGAATTAAAGCAGGCGGCAAATGATTATGCTGTTAGCCTGTAAAACAATGAGTAAAATTCTTATGTTCCTAACAATCTAAACTTCTTGTACCTTATCAAATAGTTTATTTTAGATCATAACAGTACATGACAGAGAGAAAATATTTCTTAGATATTTTTGTCCGGGCTCCTGATAAAAATGGCTCCATGATAAATTAAACGAAACATTTATGCAAGTAATTTTTGGTGTCATTTACCATTTTATCGGAGGTTTTGCATCCGGAAGTTTTTATATACCCTATAAACAAGTAAAAGGCTGGGCATGGGAGAGTTACTGGATTGTTGGTGGAATATTTTCCTGGTTAATTGTTCCGCCGCTGGCAGCTTATCTTACCATTCCTGGTTTTACAGGTATTATTTCAAGCACAGACGGAAATATACTCTGGCTTACCTATTTTTTCGGAGTCCTGTGGGGTATTGGCGGTTTAACATATGGACTAGGGGTTCGTTACCTGGGTGTTTCATTGGGAAGTTCTATTATTCTTGGATTGTGTTCCGTATTCGGGGCTTTAATCCCTGCTGTTTATTATGATTTTTATCCTTCACCCGGCAAAGACTCTATAACTGATCTTATGACTAGTTCCTGGGGTCAAATGGTGCTTTTAGGCATTCTTATTTGCATCATTGGGATTATCATCTGTGGTAAAGCGGGAATGATGAAGGAGAAAGACCTTGGGAATGAAAAGAAGACAGATAATTCAGAATTCAAAATTGGCCTGGGAATTTTTGTATCTATCATTTCAGGGATACTTAGTGCATGCTTTGCATTCGGAATAGATGCAGGTAAAGATATGGCAAATGTGGCAAATAGCGTATGGAAGCTAGCCAACCCAGGTAATGGAGAGTTTCTCTTTCAAAATAATGCAACCTATGTGGTGATCCTTTTAGGCGGATTAACAACCAATTTCATCTGGTGCATGATATTGAATGCCCGGAACAGGACTTTTGGCGATTATACCGACTCAAAAACCCCTTTAATGAGGAATTATGCCTTTTGTGCTTTGGCAGGTACAACCTGGTTTTTGCAATTTTTCTTTTATGGTATGGGAGAAAGCCGGCTGGGAAACGGGGCAAGCTCATGGATACTGCATATGGCTTTCATTATTCTGGTAGCTAATATCTGGGGGCTGGTGCTAAAAGAATGGAAAGGTGTCACCCGTAAAACTTTTGCTACCGTGCTTACAGGTATCCTATTTATAATTCTGTCCATAATAGTTGTGGGCTATGGAAATTCAATCAAATAATAATTAAGTAAAATGTCTGCAAATAAAACACAATTTAAGCATGTAAGTTATCTATGGAGCGAGACTGAAGCCGCTAAACTGGGAAGTGATGAAGTTGCATTACTTATTTATCGCTCAAACCTCCTTGGGGCAGATCTTCGTTTGACCAATTACGGTGGGGGCAATACTTCATGTAAGGCCCAGGCCAAGGATCCGTTAAGTAACGAACAGACTGAGGTAATGTGGATAAAAGGATCTGGTGGGGACATAGGTACGCTGAAGAAAAACGGATTAGCCGCTCTGTATGTTGACCGTTTGCTTAACCTTAAAAACATCTACAGGGGGGTGGATCACGAAGATGAAATGGTGGAATTATTTAACCATTGCATTTATGATCTGGCTTCTAAGGCTCCTTCGATAGATACACCTTTACATGGATTCTTACCGTTTAAACATATAGATCACCTGCACCCTGATGCTGCCATTGCCATAGCTGCGGCAAAAGATGGCGAAAGGATCACGAAGGAATTGTTTAATGGGCAAATAGGCTGGGTGGATTGGAAAAAGCCGGGCTTTGAACTGGGGCTGCAATTAAAAAAGTGTCTTGACGAAAATCCGGGGATCAGGGGCATAATGCTTGGCTCACACGGACTGTTCACCTGGGGTGATACGTCCTATGAAAGTTATTTAAATACTCTGGAGGTGATTGAGGTATGTGCTGAATATCTTGAACAAAATTACGGAAAAAAGGGTCCGGTGTTTGGCGGAGAAAAAGTAAAAAGTTTAGAATCCGAAAAACGGAAAACACAGGCCGCTGCTTTAGCGCCCATTTTAAGGGGTTTTTGTTCCAGCGAACGTACCATGATCGGGCATTTTACAGATGATAGCCGTGTTATGGAATTCATTAACTCTAATGACCTGGATCGTCTGGCTCCTTTGGGAACCAGTTGCCCCGATCACTTTTTACGGACCAAAATCAGTCCGCTGGTGCTGGCTATGAAACCAGATCAGGATTTGTCGGATGCAGAATCCATAAAAGTAGTTCTAGCCCCGCTCTTTGAAGGCTATCGTAAAATGTACATCAACTATTTTGAAACGTGTAAGCATGATCACAGCCCTGCTATTCGTGATACCAACCCTGTAATTATACTTTACCCGGGTATTGGATTATTCTCCTTTTCAAAAGATAAGCAAACCGCCCGTGTTGCAGCAGAATTCTACACCAACGCAATTAACGTGATGAAAGGGGCCGAAGCTGTTTCTGAATATACGTCCCTGCCGAGGCAGGAGGCATTTAATATTGAATACTGGCTGCTGGAAGAGGCAAAATTACAGCGCATGCCAAAGCCCAAGGCGCTTTCCGGAAAAATTGCATTAATAACCGGTAGTGCAGGCGGAATTGGAAAGGCCATTGCTAAAAAGTTTGTGGATGAAGGTGCCGTAGTTGTTCTGAATGATATGAATGCCGAACGGCTTGAGGATGCCGGAAAAGAATTTAAAAATTTGTATGGAAAAGATGCCTATGTAATAGCAGCATTAAATGTCACTAATATAGAACAGATTGACAAGGCATTGGAAACCGCCTCGCTGTCTTTTGGCGGTGTAGATATTATAATTAATAATGCCGGGCTCTCAATTTCAAAAGCAATTGAGGACCACACAGAAGAAGACTGGGATCTATTGTACGATGTATTGGTAAAGGGGCAGTTCAGGATTACCCAGGCTAGTGTGAAAGTAATTCGAAAACAAGGCCTGGGTGGCGATATAATCAATATTGTAAGTAAGAATGCGCTGGTTTCCGGGCCCAACAATGCAGGTTACGGCTCCGCAAAAGCAGCGCAATTGCATCTAAGCCGGTTGAACGCCGCAGAACTTGGTGGCGATAAGATCCGGGTTAACGTGGTAAACCCCGATGCAGTGATCTCCGACAGTAATATATGGGCTGGAGGTTGGGCAGAAGGCAGGGCCAAGGCATATGGAGTTAAAGTGGAGGAACTTCCGGAATATTATGCAAAGCGAACCCTATTAAACGAGACTATTCTTCCGGATGACATTGCGAATGCATGTTTTGCTTTTGTAGGAGGATTATTAAACAAATCTACCGGCAATGTGCTGAACGTAGACGGGGGTGTAGCTATGGCATTTGTAAGATAGGAGTACGTATCATCTTCTGGACGTTGAACCACCTGGATAGTAAATAAATTTATTAGCATTAATATCGGAAATAAATAGGAGCCTTTAAATAAAAGAAGGTTTAGGAAAGTTTATGACAATTGAAAATTATCAGATAGAACAGCAGAACAGCGATCTGCAGAAGTCACATCAACAAAAAATCGATTTTCTTGTATCCCAAATTCCGGGAATTGACAATGTAGTCAATAAGCTGATGGAGTTTCAGATCGCTATACCCACCTGGGCATTAGGAACCGGGGGGACACGTTTCGGACGATTTTCCGGAGGCGGAGAACCGCGAACACTGGAAGAAAAGATAGAAGATATAGGCCTTTTGCACCAGCTTAATAGATCAAGCGGGGCTATCTCTTTACATATTCCATGGGATATTCCAACGGATCACAATGCAATCAAAGCCTTAGCTGTACAAAATGGATTGCGATTCGATGCGATGAACTCCAATACTTTCCAGGATCATAAAGGTCAGCCTTATAGCTATAAATTTGGTTCTCTTCAAAATGTGAATAAAGCAATACGGAAGCAGGCTATTGAACACAATATTGAAGTGATCAGGCAGGGGGTAAATCTCGGTTCCGATTCATTGACAGTATGGCTTGCCGATGGATCGTGTTTTCCGGGACAGTTAAATTTTCGGCAAGCTTTTCAGAATACATTGGAAAGCCTTCATGAAATATATGCCGCATTGCCCGAAAGTTGGAAGATGTTTGTTGAGTATAAAGCTTATGAGCCAAATTTTTACTCTACTACGGTTGGAGATTGGGGCCAGTCTCTTCTTTATGCAAATAAATTAGGTACTAAAGCTTATACCCTTGTCGATTTGGGGCATCACCTGCCAAACGCAAATATCGAGCAGATCGTATCCTTGTTATTGATGGAAGGCAAGCTGGGAGGGTTCCATTTTAATGACTCCAAGTATGGAGATGATGACCTTACAGCAGGAAGCATGAAGCCTTACCAATTGTTCCTGATATTTAGTGAGCTTGTTGAGGGAATGGATGCGAAAGGTATGAACCACGCTAGCGGATTGGGCTGGATGATTGATGCATCCCATAATGTTAAAGACCCGCTTGAGGATCTGCTGCAGTCTGTAGAGGCAATTATGATTGCTTACGCCCAGGCCTTGCTGGTTGACAGGAAGGCATTGAAAGAGGCGCAGGATAGCAATGATGTAGTCAAATGTCAGGAGATCTTGCAATCTGTTTTCCGAACGGATGTCAGGGCTCTTGTTGCCGAGGCTCGCTTAAGATCGGGAGCGTCATTAGATCCGCTTTCACTTTACAGAAATTTACATGTGAGGGAGCGTTTGATAAAGGAAAGAGGTGCGGTAACGATAGCCACAGGACTTTGATTTGACAAATGAAAGTACCTGTTGTTGCCATATTTGATGTCGGGAAAACGAATAAAAAGCTATTCCTTTTTGATGAGCATTACCAGATCGTTTATGAAAAATCGGCCCGTTTTTTAGAAACGACAGATGAGGATGGGGAAGCCTGTGAAAACCTGGATAGCCTTCGTCTTTCTGTGTTTGAATCGCTGAATGAAGTATTAAAAAATGAAAAGTTCAAGATACGGGCAATTAATTTTTCGGCTTACGGCGCAAGCCTTGTATACCTGGACGAGGAATATAAGCCTCTTGCCCCCTTGTATAGCTACCTGAAGCCGTATCCGTATGACTTGGAACAGCAGTTCTATTCAGTTTACGGGAGCCAGGAAAAAATGATGTTAGAGACGGCTTCCCCGGCATTAGGGAGCTTAAATTCAGGATTGCAGTTGTACCGCCTGAAGTATGAGAAACCTCATATTTTTGAAAAACTTAAATATGCCCTCCACCTGCCGCAGTACATGAGCTTTCTTATTTCAGGAAATTGTTATTCTGACTTGACCAGTATCGGCTGTCATACCTATTTGTGGGATTTTAAAAAACACGATTATCATTCCTGGGTTTACAATGAAAATCTGCAAACTAAATTAGCGCCAATACATTCTTCTGAAGAGGTTACAATAGCCTCTTTTATGGGAAAAACTTACAAAATAGGGGCAGGTTTACATGATAGCTCCGCGGCTCTGATTCCTTACATGGTAAATTTCAGGGAACCTTTTGTTCTGATTTCTACTGGTACATGGTGTATCAGCCTGAATCCATTTACCGACACTCCCTTAACACCGGATGAATTAAATAATAATTGCCTTACCCATTTGAGCTACAGAGGTAAATCAGTGAAGGCATCGCGGATATTTGCCGGGTTTGAACATGACCAACAGGCAAAAAGGATAGCCGAGTATTTTAAATTCAATAGTATTCTATTCAGAACGATGGAGTTCGACTCCGATATTATTAATAAATTGAAAGCTGATGGAAATCCGGAGTACCCTTTTTCAAAAGATCAGCCTCTTCCAAAAGTGTCTGCGTTTCAACAGAGAGATCTGTCTGGTTTTGAAAATGCTGCGGTAGCCTATCATCAATTGATGGCAGACCTGGTCCATTTGCAGTACGCATCTACTCTGCAAATTATTTCGGGTACAATTACCAAAAAGATTTTTGTGGACGGGGGGTTTAGCAAAAATGCAATATATATGAATCTACTTGCCGCAAAGTTTAAGGATATTGAGGTATATGCCGCAACTATGGCACAGGCTTCGGCATTGGGTGCCGCCCTGGCTATCCATAAGCACTGGAACACCAGGCCTTTAGCCAATGATATCATCGATCTTAAGTATTACTCTGCTAATGATACCATAAGGATATGAGGGTGGGTTTATTTATACCATGCTATGTTGACCAGTTTTATCCCAATGCAGCTATAGCCACATTCCAGCTTTTAAAGAAGTTTGGAGTAGATGTTATATATCCGCAAAACCAAACCTGCTGCGGGCAGCCGATGGCTAACTCGGGTTTTGAGCATTTAACCAGGGGATGCGATCGTTTGTTTATAGATAATTTTTCTGAGTTTGATTATATCGTTTCTCCTTCGGGCAGTTGTGTACTTCATGTCAAAGATCACCTGCATTCTGATATCAAAGACCCGGAGGCAGGTGATATCAGGCACAAAATTTATGAACTGGTTGAATTTCTCACCGATATCTTAAAGGTCGATACCATCGGCGCAAACTTCCCATTTAAAGTAGGCCTGCATCAGAGCTGCCATGGTCAGAGGGGCTTGTGCATTTCGCAGATGTCTGAACTGGTGGAGCCATTTTTTTCCAAACCCCTTCAATTATTGAATATGGTGAAGGGTATTCAAATAATGGACCTCGAACGGCCAGATGAGTGTTGCGGTTTTGGTGGAACTTTTTGTGTGGCCGAGGAAGCTGTATCAGCAAAGATGGGTAAGGACCGTGCAGACGATCATATTAAAAATGGAGCAGAATACATCACCTCCTCAGATATGTCCTGCCTGATGCATATGGAAGGCATATTAAAAAGACAGGGGAGCAGTGTAAGGGTGTTGCACATTGCTGAGATATTGAATGCGTGATGCGGGTCATATTTATTAACCTAATTTAAAAAGATGAGTGCGGGTAAACATGCAGAATTGTCGGATATATTTAATGCTGATGAACAACGGGTAAACTGGCATGATGAAACTCTCTGGTGGATCAGGGCTAAACGCGACAAAGCAGCTTTTGCAATTCCTGAGTGGGAATTACTGCGGGAAACAGCATCCCAAATAAAAAATAACGTTCTTTCTGATCTTCATAATTACCTTACAGCGTTTGAAACTAAGGCCAAAGCCAATGGAATCATTATTCATTGGGCCACCGATGCGGCCGAACACAATAAGATAATTCATTCCCTTTTACTGAAGAAGGGGGTGAAGCAAATGGTTAAAAGCAAATCAATGCTTACTGAAGAATGTCATTTAAACGAATATCTCGCATCTCAGGGAATAGAAGTGATAGATTCTGATCTTGGGGAACGGATTGTACAGCTTGCGGGAGAACCGCCCAGCCATATTGTATTGCCCTGTATCCATAAAAAGAAGGAAGAAATCGGGGAAATCTTTCATAAACACCTGGGAACTGAAGCTGGGATGTCTGATCCTCAGGTGCTGACAGAAACGGCAAGAGTACATCTTAGAGATACTTTTTTAACGCGCAAAGTAGCTTTAACCGGGGTCAACTTCGCTGTAGCTGAAACAGGCGAGTTTATAGTGTGTACTAATGAAGGAAATGCAGACATGGGTGCGCATTTGGCGGAAATGCATATTGCAAGCATGGGTATTGAAAAGCTTATTCCAAAGAAAAAACAATTAGGTGTTTTTTTGCGCCTGCTTACCAGGAGTGCTACAGGACAGCCGATTACCACCTACTCCAGCCATTTTAAAAAACCCAGGAAAGGACAGGAAATGCACATCGTGCTGGTAGATAATGGGAGAAGCGTACAATTAGGAAGAGCAGATTTCAGAAACTCGTTAAAATGCATTCGCTGCGGAGCGTGTATGAACACATGCCCGGTTTACAGAAGGAGCGGCGGGCACAGTTATCATCATGCTATTTCCGGTCCGATAGGAGCTATTTTAGCGCCTAACCTGGATATGAAAAGCCATGCCGACCTACCATTTGCCTCGACTCTGTGTGGTTCATGTACTCATGTGTGCCCGGTTAAGATTGACATTCATGATCAATTATATAAATGGAGACAGGTAATTGTGAAAAAGGGTTATGCTGATGCTACTAAAACAGCTGGCATGAAATTGATGAATTTAGTCCTTTCATCCCCTAAAATGTACCGCTTAGCCGGTAAAATAGGGAGGTGGTTTATTCAATATATACCATCTGTCGTAAATAACAAGTACAATTTATGGTATAAAAACCGTGAAATGCCTGAACCTCCAAAAGAGTCTTTTCGGGATTGGTACAAAAAGAACAGCGGTAAAGATTTATTCAAACTTTAATCGGAATGAGCAGAGAAAGAATATTGTCGGAAGTATTAAAAAACCAGCCAGAAAAACAAGAGCTTCCGGTTGACCTGAAATATAAATCGCCGGAACGGGAAGAACTAATAGAGAAATTTATTCATATTTTAACTTTAATTGGCGGAAAGGTAATTCGTATTAATAGCATTGAGGAAATTGATCAGTACATTTCAGATCATTATAAACCAATAGACAGGATTATTTCGACTATTCCCGGATCGGGCTATAATACTGATTTTTCGAACCCTGATTATCCGCATGAGTTTAACGATACAGAACTTGCCGTTTTACAGCCTCATTTTGCCATAGCAGAGAATGGGGCGGTTTGGATCACGGAAGACAGAATGGTGAATCGTGTGCTGCCATTTATTTGCCAGCACCTTGCTATGCTGCTTGAAACCCAAAACATATTGGCGGATATGCATGAAGCATATGAAAAATTAGAACTAATGGATTATGATTTCGGGACATTCATAGCAGGCCCGTCTAAAACAGCAGATATAGAGCAATCTCTTGTTATCGGGGCTCACGGCGCCAGAAGCATGACCATATTTTTGCTATAACCTTTTACTATTACAACCTGCTAATGTTAATTTGGGTAAATTTGATGGCATAATTATGAAACCTTCATGAGCATGCTGCTCACACACAGTAAATGAATATGCCTACCGGCAGACAGGTTCATCGCCGTTAAAGCAATTATATACAGATGAGAAAGGAAATTTTTAGCGACTTTGTTCAGATAGAAGGTTATTCTGCTACTCCTAAGTACCTTCAGTTGGGCGATTCCATAATTAATGCTGTAGAAAACGGGAAATTAAAAAAAGGTGATCTCCTCCCATCTATTAATGAGTTAAGTTATATCTTGGAGATTTCTCGTGATACTGCTGAAAAAGGGTATAAATATCTTAAAAAAGTTGGGGTCATCAACTCAGTCCCGGGGAAGGGTTATTATATTTTAAATACAGAATTTAAAAAGAATATCCGGGTTTGTTTATTATTTAACAAGTTATCTGCACACAAGAAAATAATATACGACGCTTTTGTTGGTGCGCTGGGAGAGCAGGCGCTTATAGATTTTTATATTTATAACAATGATTTTGCAATTTTCAAAAAGCTTTTACAAAACAAGACGAACGGTTATTCTCATTACGTTATAATCCCGCATTTTGTCGAAGGTGGAGAAAATGCCCATGAGATTATCAATACAATCCCTAAAGAAAAACTCGTGCTTTTGGATAAGCAGGTCGCTGGAGTAGATGGCCAGTATGCAGCGATTTATGAGAACTTTGAAAAAGATATTTACGGTGCTTTAAATAAAATAAGGGTTAAATTGTCCAAATATCATACGATTAAAATTGTGTTTCCCAAGAAGAGCTACTATCCAAAAGAGATACTCAAAGGGCTAAAGCTGTTCTGCCAGCAGTATGCATTTAATTACGTAATGGTAAATGATATTGAAAACGAGCCTATTGAGAAAGGCCAGCTTTTTATTAATGTAATGGAGGACGACCTTGTTTATCTTTTAGAAAAGATCATATCGCTGGATCTGAAATTGGGTAAAGATATAGGCCTTATTTCATATAATGAAACTCCGCTAAAAAAACTTCTTTTGAATGGTATCACAACGATATCAACTGATTTCAAAATGATGGGTACTATGGCGGCAGAAACTGTTCTATCGAATAGTTTGGAACATCATGAGGTTCCATTTTATATTACCGTAAGGCCTTCCATTTAAGTTCCTGATCACATATTTTCCTCATAATTACGTAACAGTGCAGGACAGTAAAAAAAATATTAATTTTTATCTTTCGCAAAACCAATTCAAGATAAAGCTATTGAAGGTTATCCCGGCACACGGCTTTCTGACATTATTGTTATTTTTTCCGATGATTTAGATTATTGATTTCATATTAGACATAACTCAATGAAAGTCTCAGCCCTCGCACTCTTTCTCTTTGCAGCATTTACTGCGTTCTCCCAATCCAAACCAAATATTATAATTGTCCTCGCCGACGACCTTGGCTACGCCGACCTTGGATGTTATGGAAACCCTGTCATTGAAACACCCTTTCTCGACAAAATGGCGGCCATGGGCGTTCGTGCCACTAATTATGTGGTGACCACTCCTTCCTGCTCGCCGTCCCGTGGGAGCCTGCTTACCGGAAGATATCCCACACGTTTTAATATCCCTTCGCCCTTATCACCCGGAAACAAGCTTGGATTAGCTCCGGCCGAAGTGACGCTTGCAGAAATGCTGAAGACAGCAGGTTATCAAACCAGAATGATAGGAAAGTGGCATCTTGGAGATCAGAAGGGTAACCTGCCCATGGAACAGGGTTTTGACGATTATTATGGCCTGCTTTATAGCCACGATTACAAATTACCATACGTAAAAACGGATACCACCATTAAACTGTACCGGAATTACAAAGCGGAGCTTATGCAACCCGCCGACAGCTCTCTCACCCGGCTTTACAGCAATGAAGCGGTTAAATATATAAAAAAACAACATTCAGGCAAGCCATTTTTTCTTTATCTTTCTTACAATATGCCACACCTTCCTGTCTGGTTTGGGGCACAAAAGAATCGGGATAATTCCGTTAAAGGTGGCGAGCTCGGCTTTGTAATAAATGAAATGGATCACGGCATTGCTTCTGTATGGAAGGCACTTGAGCAGCAAGGGCTTGCGGCGAATACGATCTTCATCTTTTCGAGTGACAATGGACCATGGACAAATTATCCGGAACGCATGTCGGTCGATGGTGTAACGACTCGTAACCATGCAGGCTATCCAGGTGTCTTCCGTGGGAGCAAGGGCACCACCTATGAGGGAGGTACGCGGGTGCCTTTCATTTTTTACTGGAAAGGGCACACACGTAATGTAGTCGCCAGGGAACCATTTACTGTTTTGGACGTTCTTCCCACACTCGGAAAGCTGACCGGAACCGCTCTTCCGCCGGGGGTGGTACTTGACGGTGAGGACGTATCAGCGCTTCTCACCGGAAAAGGACCGATCGCGACGCATCAGCCTTTTTATTATGTCAATAACGCAACACCAGAAGTGGTGCGGGAGGGTAGCTGGAAGTTGCGGCGGGTACTTGAAAATGGAGAGATGAGGATTGAACTTTTCAACATCGAAGCCGATCCTTCAGAACGCGTTGACATGAAGGTTGTCCGTCCGGAAATCACCAGGCGACTTACGGAACTACTGGACCAGTACCCCGGTAAGGTCAGATAAAAAAGGAAGCTTTGAAGAGCCGGTTATATGTGATTAAAAAAGATCGATGGCAGAAAACCAAAAGAAGCTCAAAAATATATAATTTTCATTATATCCGTTTTAACACGACCATCAATGTCATTATACAGTATATATAGCGATCAGGAGCTGGCTTCCCTTTTAACACGGGGAGATCGTATTGCTTTTGCTGAAATTTACGATCGTTTTAAAGGCTTATTATTTGTCCATGCTTATAAAAGATTAAATAACCAGGCAGAAGCAGAAGATGTTGTCCATGATCTGTTTTCAACGCTATGGAACAAACGCGAAGAATTAATCATCAATACACAGTTAGCGGGCTATTTATATACAGCTGTACGCAACCGGATATTTAAGATTATTGTCCATAAGCAAATTGAATCCAAATATATAACCTCCATTCAGCATTCCTTAAATGAAGGCCACTATATTACAGATCATCTGGTGCGATCTAACGAGCTTGCCAAGATTATTGAAAAGGAAATATCCGCATTACCCCCTAAAATGCGTGAGATATTTATATTAAGCAGGCAACAGAATCTTAGCCATAAGGAAATTGCCGAAAAATTGTCTCTTTCCGAACAGACTGTTTCCAAACAAATCACCAACGCCTTAAAAATTCTTCGTGTGAGGCTCGGGATAATTGCTTATCTTTTTTTTCTCATTAAATTTTAGATCAGTCCTGGCTGAAGAGCGAGATATTATTTTTAATTCTATCTACCTGTTGAGAGCAGGTTAAAGGTCTATAGTCTGAATAAGGATAAATCCTAACTATGGACAAGCATCAAATTAAAGATCTTCTGCGAAAATATGCAGCAGGCACATGCACAGAACAGGAACGTGCAATGCTTGAAACCTGGTATGTGAAATGGAAACCTAATGATCAGGTTGAGTTATCGGGACGTTTGATCGAAGATTCTGTTGATAAGATCTGGCAGCGATTAGAAAATAGCAATAAATCTGCGAGGAAGCTGTGGCCGGGTCAATCAATCCGGATGACAGGAGTTGCAGCAGCTATTCTAGTTTTTATTTCCATCGGAATTGGGTTTTATACAGTTAATTATAAAGATCAACCTGCACGTGTTGCTGATAAAATAACAGAACCGGATATTACGCCGGGCGGTGATAAAGCAACCCTGACCTTAGCCGATGGTCGCAAAATTAGCTTAACCGATGTCTCTAACGGCCAGATTGCAGAAGAATCCGGCATCAAGATCACTAAGGCGGCCGACGGACAGATAGTTTATGAAATTGCCTCACTTTCCCCTTCTGGGGGAGACGGAGGGGGCTATAATACTATTGAAACGCCTTTAGGCGGTCAGTTTCAGATAAAACTTCCCGACGGCACCAATGTTTGGTTAAATTCAGCATCCTCATTAAAATATCCTGTAAAGTTCTCCGGCAAAAGAAGATTGGTGGAATTGTCGGGTGAGGCTTACTTCGAAGTTTTTCATAGTCCGCAGGTACCCTTTAGGGTTGTAAATGCAAATCAAGCTATTGAAGTGTTGGGAACTCATTTCAACGTAATGAGTTACCCGGATGAAAAGTCTGTAAGGACAACACTATATCAAGGGTCTGTAAAAGTAAGCACTATTAATTCTTTTGTGGTATTATCCCCGGGCCAGCAGTCGAGTATAACATCGGCCAGCATCAATGTCGACGAAAAACCGGATCTAAAAGGTGTGATAGCCTGGAAAAATGGAAAGATCGAATTTTCCGATATGGATATTGAAAGTATTATGAGAATACTTCACCGCTGGTATAATATCGAGGTAACCTATTTGGGCTTGCCAGTGAATAATAGTTTTGGCGGCTCGGTATCAAAGTCTAAAAACTTAGATGAAGTCTTAAAAGTCCTGGAAGCAACCGGAGACGTGCATTTTAAAGTAGAAGGAAGGAGAGTTTTCGTTATGCCATAAATCTACAAAGTTCTTAATACCAAAAAGCCGGGAGCGGTGAGACGCTTCCGGCTAAAAGTTTGGCCTTTCTCAACAAATTACTGTGATAATCAATCAAGTTATAACCTAACATTCAAATATATGGAAATTTCTATTGTACGCTTAACTGGCACGGTAGAATTGAACTTCAGGGTCTTTTATAGAAGTCTAAAACTTTGCTCCGGCACTTTTAAGGCTCATAAACGAAAAGTTCTTATGAGAATAAATCTAGTGATAGCATTGATGACTGGCGCAATATTGCAGGCCAGCGCTATTTCACATGCTCAGGAAATATCATTGTCAAAACAGAATGCCAGCCTTATTTCTGTTATCCGGGAAATACAGGCTCAGAGCAGTTATGATTTTGTTTATTCTACACGAATGCTGAAAAAAGCTAAAGATATTAGTATTTCAGTTGCGAATGTGTCGTTAGAAGAAGCTTTGGAAAAATGCTTCAGGAATCAGCCATTTACCTATACTCTAAAAAATAAAACGATTATCATAAAGGAAAATGATCGGATCCTTCCGGCTATAGGGCTGGAGAAAAGAGCCGATATTATTGGTAAGGTGGTTGATGAAAAGGGTGAAGCACTGGTTGGTGCCACAATCAAGATCAAAAATTCAGGAAGAGGTGTTAGCACAGATGTAAATGGGGATTTTAAGATCAGCGCTCTTCCCGGAGATGTACTTCAAATCAGTTATTTAGGGTACGAAACGATAGAAAGAACGGTAGGCAGCGAGACTGTTATTACCATCAAAATGGTCGGCAGCGATAACCAACTGCAGGAGGTTACTGTTAGTTATGGCAAGCAAGCATCACGAGAGATCACGGGTTCAATAACCACAATTAATGCTGCCGGTTTACAGGATATGCCTGTTGTGCAGTTCTCTCAACAGCTAATGGGTAAGGCTGCCGGAGTTAAGGTTGTACAAAGCAGCGGCAGGCCGGGTATTGGAGTAGATTTTCGTATAAGGGGAGCTGCATCCTTTTTTTCGGGTAGCCAGCCGTTATTCGTAATAGACGGTTTACCTGTTACTGGTATTGTTAGTAATATAAACCCTGCAGAAATTGAATCTTTTTCGATTCTTAAAGATGCATCAGCTACAGCTTTATATGGCTCAAGGGCCTCAAATGGAGTGATATTAATTACCACAAAACATGCAAAAGCGGGTGATTCCAAGATTCAGTTCAATAGCAATTTCGGCATGCAAAAAATACCCGGAAAAAGGGTGCCAAGAACGATGAATGCAACTGAGTTTGCCCAGTTTATGAAGGAGAGATGGGAAGATAAGGTTAAATATGAGGGACTTAACCCGGCAACTACCCCCTTAGATGCAGAATACCGGAATCCTGAAAGCCTTGGCGAAGGTACATACTGGTTTGATGTAATGACTCGTAGTGCGCCGGTTCAGAACTATGATCTAACCATTCAATCTGCCCGGGAAAAATCATCTTCAACAATAATTGCCGGTTACCAGGAACAGGAGGGGGTAGTAATTAACACAGCAACCAAGCTCTTTTCGTTGAGATTCAACCAGGATCTTTCTTTAGGTAATAAAGTAAAAATAGGTTTTAATGTAGCCCCGTCCTACCGGTTAAACAACAATGTTAATTTTGAAACTGATGGTCAGGGTGGGTTATTTGCTAATATTATAGAAGCCAGTCCGCTGATCGCACCTGTTAATCCCGATGGTACTATGCCTAAGTATGCAACCTCACCGGGGATGGTTAACTACATAAATCCGTATGCCAATTTTACAAGGAGGATAAATTATACTAAAAATACCCGCATTCTTGGTAATGCCTATGTCAACTATTCATTTGCAGAAGGCCTGGCATTAAAAACCAATTTCGGAGTGGACAGGTCGGGAGAATCGCAGAGAATATTTAATCCCTCCCTTGTTAACCCTAATTCTATGACTACGGGATCAAGCGCATCTATAGATAATTCCGCCTGGACCGCTGAAACAAACCTGGAGTACAGGAAACAACTTTTCACCGATCACAATATCGAAGCGTTGGTAGGATATTCTGCACAGAAATTTGAATCACTGACCAATTCAGTATCAGGTACAGGTTTCCCTAGCGATGATGTACCCTATCTAAGTGCAGCCACTGTGATCAGTGCAGGTACGAGTAATGCTTCAGAGTATTCTTTGCTTTCGTCCATAGCCCGCTTAAACTATAATTATAAAAGTAAATATTTATTGTCGGGTGCAATCCGTAATGATGGTTCTTCACGTTTTGGCGCCACTCGTAAATGGGGATATTTTCCATCAGTATCTGCGGGATGGGTGGTTAGTGATGAAAAGTTTATGGAAAAGTTTAAACCCATTGACTTTCTGAAATTACGCGCCAGCTATGGAATTAGCGGGAACAATGATTTTGGCAACTATGTAGCCATTGCAGGTATTGGTGCGTTTAATTATGTTTTTAATGGAGCATCGTCGCCCGGTTTAGCGATTAATACTTTAGGGAACACAGATTTAGCCTGGGAAAGAAATAAACAATTTGATATAGGGGTCGACCTTAATATTTTAAATAACAGGATATCTCTTGTTTACGATTATTATAATAAAATAACAGATGGGCTTATACTAAACCGGCCAATACCCCGTGGTTCGGGTTTTGAGAACATCCGGTTTAATGTAGGGGTAGTTAAATTTTGGGGACATGAGTTTGGTGTAAATTCTAAAAACCTGACCGGTAACTTAACCTGGAATACGAATTTTAATATCTCTTTTAACAGGAATCTGATCAAATCTTTGGTTTCTCCCGGATTTTTTGACGCTGCTGTCGCAGTTACAGCAAACTATTACCGTAATCAGGAAGGATATCCCCTCGGCCAGTTTTATGGATTTGTTTTCGACGGGCTTTACAAGGACGCTTCCGACCTGGCTAATTCAGCTAAATACGGCGCTTTATCTGATGTGGGTACCATTAAAATGCGGGACATCAGTGGCCCTAACGGCGCACCGGATGGATTGGTTGATAATGTCTATGACCGGACCTTTATAGGCGATCCGACGCCGGATTTTGATTTTGGATTAACCAATGATTTCTCCTATAAAAATTTAGATCTAAGTATAACCATGGCAGGTGCCGTCGGCGGCGATATGCTGGCAGTATCCAAATGGGCATACACTACCAACCTTGATGGTTCAAGGGTACCGCTCCGGGCAATTGCAAACCGTTGGAGATCTCCTGAAAATTCGGGAGATGGTGTTTATCCAAGAACCAAAGCCGGTACAACAGCTTTAGGCCGGTCGGTTAATTCACAATGGATTGAAGATGGCTCATATCTTACAGCAAAAAACATTGCGTTAGGTTACACATTTAAATTAAGCGATAACCTGTTACTTAAAAACCTTAGAGTGTACGGTTCTGTTCAGCAGGCGTTTACTATAACCGGGTACACTGGGCTTAATCCGGAAGTAAACGCTGACGGGCAGAATGCCGCCGGAGGGATAGGTGTAGACGCAACTGCGTACCCGGTTCCCAGAACTTTTTCAATTGGCCTGTCATCCACGTTTAAATAATACGAAAAATGAAGAAGATATACATACTCATTACACTAATTGCGGTTCTGGCTATATCATGTAAAGAAGATTTTATAGACTTAGCTCCGTTGGATCAAAATTCACCAGTTACTTTTTATCAAACCGAGCCTCAATTCAGACTGGCGGTCACAGCGGCTTATGTACCGCTAAGAAACCTGATGGAAGTGGACTATTTTACCGCAGAAATACGCTCAGATAATACACATTATGAATTGGCTGTTAGCCGGTCGCTGGTAAACGTTGACAGGGAAAAAGTTAGTGATTTTACAGATGAGCCCACCAACACAATACTCGACCAGGTATATGTTTCCTGTTACAGCGGTATTTCAAAAGCGAACATCGTAATTGAACGTTTATCCGAAGCAGATGTTCCGGCTGCAGCTAAAGCTGATATTGACGGGCAGGCAAAATTTTTGAGGGCATTTTTTTATTTCAAACTGGTCAGGTATTTTGGGGGCGTACCCCTGTTCCTTAAAGAAGTAAAGAAGGCTGATGAAGCATTCCTGACGCGTTCTACTGTGGATGAAGTGTATAACCAGATCGTTGCTGATGCAAAAGATGCCATTAACCAGCTAGCGGCTCCGGCCAAATTTCCTCAAAGCGGCCATGTTACAAAAGGCTCTGCGACAATGCTGCTTGCAGAAATATATATGACCCAGAAAAAATATGCTGAAGCAGAAGCCCTGCTGAATACTCTTCCGGCAATGGGGTATTCATTAAATGCAAATTATAGTGATGCTTTTTCAATAACCAATAAAAACAGTAAGGAATCATTGTTTGAAGTACAATATTTGGGAGGTATTTCAGCGAGCTCGCAGCCAAGTAATTTTATCTACCGTATGATACCCAGGAGTATAAACACAACTCTTATAACAGGAATATTGACAAATAATAGCGGTAATGCCGGATGGAATATACCCACAAAAGATTTAATCAGTAAATATGAGGCTAACGATAAGCGTTTAGATGCATCAATAGGTATAGCAGAAGGAACGTACAATTCGAGCGGGTTTATGGTATTTTCTGCCAATAAAAGTATTATCAATTACACTCCTGCGCCAGGAAAAGTGGGTGTGCCTTACACAAAAAAATACCTGCACCCTCATACTGCTGCAAATAACACAGATGATAACTGGCCAATTTATCGTTATTCTGATGCACTATTGTTACTTGCTGAAGCGATGAATGAGCAGGGTAAAACTCCGCAAGCTTTAATCCCGCTAAACACAGTGCGGACAAGGGCAGGTTTGCCGGCAAGTACGCAAACTAACCAGGCGCTCTTGCAGGATATTATTGCAAATGAACGGCGGGTTGAACTGGCTTTTGAAAATCACCGCTGGCATGATCTGGTAAGGACTGGAAAAGCTGCAGCCGTAATGAATGCTCACGGGATACAACTGAAGCAGCAAAACCCTAATCTCACCCCAGACTCATACAATGTTACGTCCAACAAATTAATTTATCCTTTTCCTCAGGCAGAAATAAATTTAAATCCGGCACTGACGCAAAATCCTGGGTATTGACAGCTTAACTCCGGGAACTTTCTTGCTGGAATTGTACATCGGATGAGTGTGGGATACTGCCATCGGAAAGGAAACCAAATTAAAAGTTTAGAAAAACTCTAATTGTATAAATCATAATATGAGCCGCAAAATCCTTTTATTAATTGCCTGTATGGCTGCGACCCTTATTAAAAACGTGTATGCTCAAGACCTGGTTGAATTTAAATCGCCTGGCCCTTCAAACAAAGCATACACGTACTGGATGTTCATGAACGGCAACATCACGAAAGAGGGTATCACCAAAGACCTTGAAGCCATGAAGGCTGCCGGGGTAGAAGGCACCTACTTTTTTAGTATTGGCTATTATCCTAAGGGCCCCGTAAAGTTTATGAGCCCTGAGTGGATAGACTGTGTGGCACACGCCATGAAAGAGTCGGCGCGTTTAAAAATGAAATTTGGCGTGTATAACGGTGATGGTTGGAGCATGTCCGGGGGACCGTGGATGACCCCGGAAGAATCAATGAAACAAATAGTCTGGGCGGATACGGTCGTACAGGGCGGTAAAACCATTCGGGCTAAGCTTCCGCAACCGCTTTTCAATACTATTTACAGTGATATTTCCGTGATGGCTTTCCCCAAACTGGTGGATGAAGATCTAATTCCAATCCGGAATGTAATCTCTTCAACCCTGGTTCAGGATACTGAGAAGGGCTTCGATAACAACGCTGGAACAACCATTAACTTTCTGAAAGCAGAAAACGGGAAAGCAGCCAGCGCAATATTTGATTTTGGTAAGCCAACCGATATAAGACGCCTGGTTTTTGACCAATTAAAATCTAAGCCATTTATGGAAGGATATGCAAAGCTTGAATGTTCTAATGATAACATAAGCTTTACAGTAATCGCTGATAAATTCCCTGTAAACCTGAAAGCAGAAAGTACAATAAATCAGCTTACACTCAACTTCCCCAGGATCAATACCCGGTATGTTCGGGTAACCGTAAACTTTGTTAGTTATCAGCTATCTCCGGTTGTTTTCGAACAGAATAGTATAAGTTTTGGCGAGCTAAAGTTTTATGAATCGCCAAGAATTAACTTGTGGGAACCGAAAAGCGGTGAATCTAAACGCATATTCCATCAACACCAGCCAGTTTTCATGAAAGAGCTCAATTCGCGAACCAATGAAAACCTTCCCGATGGTTATTTTATCGACGCCAAAAATAGAATTGATCTTACACGTCTGGTAGATAAAAACGGCGAGCTCAACTGGAAAGCTCCAAAAGGAGAATGGGTCATTCAACGTGTGGGTTATACATCTACAGATCGTAAAAATGCTCCCTCTACAGAGGGAGGCAGAGGTTTGGAATGTAATAAGATGGATGCCAAAGCCGTCGAAAAGCATTTTAATTCCTATACGGCCCGGCTGAATGAGTTGTCTTTAAAAACAGCAGGTAAACCGCTTGATTACATGCAATTGGAAAGCTGGGAAGCCGGCATCCAGAACTGGACAGAAGGCTTTGAGAAAGAATTCGAAAGGCGGAACGGCTATTCAATATTCCCTTATCTGCCTGTTCTGGCCGGGGGGTACGTGGTGGATTCCTATGAAGCCTCAAATAGATTTTTATGGGATTTCAGAAACACCGTTTCACAACTTATCGCCGAAAATTACTGGGGCACAATGGCTCGCTGCGCCAGGGTCAAAGGCATTACCGTTTCAGGCGAAGGTTCCGGGATGCAGCATTACCTGTATGATCCGATACGTTACCATCAATACCTGGATATACCTATGGGCGAATTCTGGCCCAATGAAGGACATTCGCGCGTGGATATTAAAAATGCATCTTCGGTTGCACATACCTACGGTCGTAACCGGGTAGGTGGCGAGGCGTTTACAAGCGGCGATACAAATATATGGGCCACGAAGCCTTTCGATCTGAAGCAGATCGGTGACGAAGCATTTACTTTAGGCGCTAACCTTTATGTCATGCATACGTATGTACATCAGCCTTTTGATGTTGCGCCTGGTTTTACACTTGGGAATTTCGGAAATCATTTCCAACGCCTCAATCCCTGGTACACTAAAGCGCAGGGCTGGTTTAATTATATCGCCAGGTGCCAGTATATGCTCAGGCAGGGAAAGAGCATTCAGGATATTGCCTATTTTACCGGCGAAGGTATTCCTGCCTATTTGGGACAATCCTGGGAAGTCCATCCAAAACTTCCGGAGGGTTATGATTACGACGGGGTAAATACCGATCTCATAAAGAAAATGGTGGTTAAGGATGGGCAATTGTATTTACCAACCGGGCCTGTTTACAAATTGTTAGTTTTTCAGGATATTACGGTCATGACAGCAGAACTGGCCGCTGAAGTAAAACGCCTGGTTGCCGCCGGGGCGAATATAGTTTCTCTGAAGCCTATAGCTTCACCATCTCTGTCAAAAAATTCAGCGGCCGATAAAACCGTAAAAGCCATCGCAGATGAGGTATGGGGAAAAATTGACGGGCAAAGCGTTAAAGAAAACAGTTACGGAAAAGGTAAGGTGTACAGTGAGGTACCCTTAGATCAACTACTTTCCAAATTAGATCATATTCCTGATTTCAGTTACAGCAAAGGCGATGACAGCCTGAAAATAAACTTTGTTCACCGGCGAACACCCGAGACCGATATTTATTTTTTAGTCAATTACCGAAAGAATCCTGTAAAGACAACCGGCGTTTTCAGGGTGAGCAATAAAGTGCCCGAACTTTGGGATCCTGATAAAGGTACAAGCGTAGTTTTACCCTATAAAATTCTTAATGGCAAACAAATTGAAGTTCAGCTTGATTTTGATCCGCTGGGGTCCATGTTTGTCGTTTTCAAACCCGGCACTAAACAACCAGTTTCCGTTCTTTACAAAGAGGTTCAGAAATATCCGCTTACTGATCCCTGGAAAGTAAACTTCGAATCCACGACTGACAAATTTGAGCTTGATCTCGATCAACTGTCTGACTGGTCAACCAGTAAAGATAACCGCATTAAATATTTCTCGGGTTCTGCAACGTATTCTCAGGACATCCAGCTTAAAAAACTGCCGGATACAAAAGTTGAGTTGGATCTGGGAAATGTGAACAATAACATAGCCACCGTAAAATTAAACGGCAGGGAAGTAGCTGGTTTGTGGAAACCTCCATACAAAGCAGATATCACACCTTACATCCTCGGGGGTAAAAACCGGTTAGAGATAATTGTAACCAATACCGCCGTTAATAGCCTTATCGGCGATGAGCGTTTCCCCTCAGACCTGACATACGATGACAAATCTCATATCGATCCCTTTCCGTCGTGGATAGAACATCCTGAACAGCGGAAATCACAAAGGAAGACCTTCGTTACATTCAAATACATTACCAGTGATTCGAAGCTTGATCCCTCGGGGTTACTGGGACCGGTAGAAATAAAAGTCAGTGAACCTGAAAAATGATAGAAAATTAAATGGAATGTTACTGATAAACTAATGAAACCAATACTAACTATCTTATTTGCGTTTGCGATCCTGACGGCCTCAGTTTCCTGTAAGCAGCCTGCGCCCAGGCATCCCAATCTGACAATGATTGAAGATGAAAGCGGTGAAACTATCAAAGAAGATGATTTTCTCGCGATTACCTATACTGAAAAAACGGAAGAAGGTGAAATGCTCCTGGGCTCAGGTGCCTATGATGACCGGCCTGCATTGATCATGAGGGGAAAATCATATTTCAGCGGTGATTTCTTTGATATGCTGGGACTACTGAGCGAAGGGGACAGCGCCCGGTTTAAAGTAAATATTGATTCTATAACTATTAAAACCGGCAGACCGCGTCCCGAAGGCACCAGGGGAAAATACCTGGTCTATAATGTGCGTATAAATAAAGTGGTCGGGCGCAAAAAAATGGACGATGACTCGTATAATGCAGCTATAGAAAGCTATCGTAAACAGGCAACCCAGAAAGAAAAGACCCGTGAACAGCAAAAAATCGGGGATTACCTCAGCAAAAATCAGCTCCCGCTTACCAAAACAGCTTCAGGATTGATGTATCATGTCACTGAGCAGGGAACAGGGAATAAACCGGCTATAAGTGATACCATTCTTGCAAATTATACCCTGAGAACGCTTTCCGGTAAAGTTGTTGAAACATCCGAGAAAACAGTTGCGAAAACTGAGGGTATATTTAGTAAGTCGAGGCCCTACGAGCCGGTAAAACTGCCAGTAAAGGATCCACCTCCTTCCGGCTTCATGGAAGCTATAAAGCTATTTCCAAAAGGAACAAAAGTTATGCTGGTTATACCTTCCGCATTAGCCTATGGTGCAGATAATTATAAAATGCTGGAGCCTTATACCCCGCTTACCTGCAACCTGGAAATAATGGATATTATCCGGAGGAAATAATACAGGGTATTGTGATATGAGTGCAAAAAAGCATGTGGATTTTTTCTAAAGTATTAAATAAACTATCACTAATCTATAAAACTAAATGAAATGAAAAATCAAACAAAATGGCATTTTGGTTTGAAGTTGTGGGAACAACTTCTTCCGCTTAAAAAACAGGGTTTATATCCGGTGTTGGTACTTACCATTCTTTTAACCGGGTGTAAAAAAATTGACGGCGAGAGTGTGCAATCCGGCATACTGCCTGGAATGAAAAGCGCCGCCACGAGTAGTGTTACGGGCGACGAATTTACCGTAATAGTGATGCCCGATACGCAATATTTAGTTTCCAGGAAACGCGGAGGCACTCCGAAAATGTTCCAGGACATGATCACCTGGATCAAAAATAACCGTACTACAGAAAATATTGTCTACGTTGCCGGCGTGGGAGATATTGTGGATGACGGGGACCGCCTGACTCCTCAGGGCACTGATCCCAATCCAGTCCCTGTTGACTCACAATGGATCAATGCCAGTTCAAATGGCGGCTATTACGACCTCGAAACTCCTATAACAGGCCTCCCTAACGGCATTCCCTACGGGCATGCAGTAGGTAACCACGAACAAACGCCCAGGGGATATCCTGTAACGGGTACAACGAATAATTATAATTCGAAATTCGGCAAATCACATTTTAGTGGGCGGTCTTACTATGGCGGAAGCTATAGAACTACTGATAACGACAGTCATTATGACCTGTTCAGTGCGGGAGGGGTTGATTTTATCGTTATTTACCTTGAGTTGGACGAATTTGATGAAGAACGTACAGCTTTGAATGATTGGGTTGATGGGAAGCTGGCAACTTATGCCAGTCGAAAAGCCATTATTGTCAGCCATTTTATTCTTGGCTGGGACGGAGACGGTGTATTTGAACAACAGCTAGCCGATGAGACTCCAGGATTCGGCTCGCAGGCTTCAACTCTGTATACAAAGATCAAAAACCGGCCGAACGTAATGATGATGCTTAGCGGTCATGTTTCGGGTGTAGGCCGCCGGCAGGATACGTACAACGGTAAAACCGTGAAATCATTCCTGACGGATTTCCAGAACACAACCGATTTCCAAACGGTTCCGAATGGCGGATCAGGAATGTTGCGTTTGCTTACCTTTTCAAAATTGAAAAAAG